>JANNGX010000285.1:0-27671 GCA_031404115.1 Gemmatimonadales bacterium
TCCGGAGCACCTTGACGGATGATGCCAGACGGCATCGTCAGTTGGAGGCGCGGACGCCCCCGCAATCCGGGAGCGCGACGCGCCTTTTGCGCGTTCAGGTCAGTCAGAGTGTTGAAAGGGGGAGTGAAGGGGTCATGCGAATTGTTCTACTTGCCGGAGGCATCTATCTCCTGGCCGCCATGCCGGTGGCGGCCCAGGAGGCCTCCGATTCGACCCGGGTATTCGCGGTACCGGCCACTATTCCGACGGCGCCCAACATGCAGGAGTTGTGCGTCGGGGCCGCCCTCCTGGGGCTGTTGTGTTTGGGGCTCCGATCCGGCGGCACTGGTCGCACGGGTGCTCTGCGCAGGGTCTGATGACGAAACTCGTTGGTCGTCGCGCTACCCGGCCGCGGCCCCCCGTATCGCGCGGACGGGGCGTCCGCCCGAGCGATGCGGGAACAGCGCGCCGCGACGCCACCGTGCAGTGATAAAGCCGTATGCGGTTACGCACTCCAACCGACCGGCGTCCGGGTCGCCGCCGGTGGGAGTTCGCGCCGCCTCACTGTGGCTTGAGGTTTCTGCGGAGCCCGGCCAGGTCCAGCAGCGGCGCCCCCCCTTCGGTCGGCACCAGCACGACCAGGTTGTTTGACGTCCGCATGTCGTGCAGCACTTCCAGGTACTGCTTCATCAACGCTTCCGGCGTGAGGGTCTGGTTGAGATAGCGCTGCTGGTCGGACTGCAGCCGCGCGACTTCGACCTTGTGCTTTTCAGTTTCGATCTGCTGATCGGCCGCGATCTTGTTGTTGATCGCCTGCACGACCTGCGCCGGCGGTTCCAGGTTCCGAAGATAGAACGCAGTGATTTTGGCGATGCGGAACGGGTCGCCGCCCACCCGGGGCCGGGTCAGGAGGGCGCTGTCGACCTGGAACTCCATCGCGCTGGCGATCGCGTTGCGCTTCGAAATGTCGTTGATGGAGAATTGTACCATCCCGTCCCGCACGCCCTTCCGGATGGCGTTGACGACCACGTTTTTGATCTGCTCCTCGGTGCCGATCTCCGTGAAGATCTTGGGCGCCTGGATCGGATCGATTTGCCAGCGGACCGCCACGTCCACCTTCATACTCATCTGCTCGTTGGAGAGGGCATCCATGGTCTCGACCCCTTCGCGCTGGGTCGGCCACTGTTCCTCGCGGGTCGAGTATTTCTCCACGGAAGACCAGGGCGGCACGAACCGCACGCCCGAGAGGAGCGGCGCCGGATCCACCTTGCCGAACGCGTGTCGCACCCCGACCTGGCCGGCGTCGATCACCACGACACTGGAACTGGCCAGGATGAGGATGCCGAGCACCAACAGGCCCAGGCTGACCAGGTTCACCAAGGCACCCGACATTTTGCTCCCGGCGGAGCGGAGGCCGGCCCCCGCGCTCTTCACGACGACCGCCACCAGCAGGATCACCGCGCCCAGGATGATGGTACCCATTGTTGCTCCGACCATGAAAAGGATGGGGAAACATAACGGCTCTCTGCGGCGCGGCACCGTCACCTGCCGGAGAGGGCCGCGGTGCGTGCAAGTGATTCAGGCGGCGCGAGATCGGTGATATGCAGGCGAGCAAACCGGCGAGTGTTCGTGCGGGGACGGTCGGGACACCCTGGTGTCCCGGGAATTGACAGCGGGGCGGGGAGGATGGTACTAAGTTAGCCCGAGCCGCGAAGGAGCACCGACTACCACACAAAGGATTTCATGGCGTCGCTGGTCATCGTCGAATCCCCCACCAAGGCCCGGACCATTCGGGACTTTCTCCCCAAAGGCTACGTCGTTGCGGCCTCCATGGGCCACATCCGTGATCTGCCGGACAAGGCCGCGGACATCCCGCCCAAATACAAGGGCGAGGAATGGGCCCGGCTCGGCGTCAACGTCGACAACGACTTCGAGCCTCTCTACGTGATCCCGGCAGACAAGAAGAAAATCGTCAAGGAGCTCAAGGATGCGCTCAAGGGGGCGGACGAACTCATCCTGGCCACCGACGAAGACCGCGAGGGCGAGAGCATTTCCTGGCATCTGGCCCAGGTGCTGGCGCCCAAGATGAAGGTCAAGCGGATGGTCTTTCACGAGATCACCCGCGAAGCCATCAAGGAGGCGCTGGAGACCACCCGCTCCGTTGACGACCGTTTGGTCCGGGCCCAGGAAACCCGCCGGATCCTCGACCGTTTGTACGGGTATACCCTCTCCCCGCTGCTCTGGAAAAAGATTGCCTACGGGCTCTCCGCCGGCCGGGTCCAGTCGGTCGCGGTGCGGCTGCTGGTGCTGCGTGAACGGGAGAGGCGCGCGTTCCGGGCCGCCGTGTACTGGGATCTGAAGGCCCACCTGTCCCACGCCAAGCAGGAGTTCGACGCCGAGCTGATTGCGCTGAAGGGCACCCGGATCGCCACCGGGAAGGACTTCGACGAAAAAACCGGCACCCTGCTGCCGGGCAAGGCAGTGGTCCTCCTCGACCAGGCCGCAGCAACCCGGCTCCGCGAGCGGATCCTCAAGAAGCCGTGGGTCGTCTCCACGAGCGAGGAAAAGCCCGGGGTGCGCCGTCCTGCGCCGCCCTTCACCACCTCGACCCTGCAGCAGGAGGCCAACCGCAAACTGCGCCTCTCGGCGCGCGACACGATGCGGGTGGCCCAGAGTCTCTACGAAAACGGCTACATCACATATATGCGTACCGACTCGGTGAACCTGTCCAAACAGGCTGTCACCGCGGCGCGCGAATGCGCCGAGCGGCTCTACGGCAAGACGTATGTCCCCGACAAGCCACGCCACTACAGCGCAAAAAATGTGCATGCCCAGGAGGCTCACGAGGCCATTCGTCCGGCCGGAGCGCACTTCCGCACCCCCGACGAGACCAAGCTGACCGGACGCGAACACGACGTGTACGATCTGATCTGGAAGCGGACCGTGGCCTCCCAGATGCCCGACGCCCGGATTACCAGTCTGGTGGTGACGCTCGACGTAGACGACGCGACGTTCCGCGCCTCGGGCAAGCGGATCGACTTCCCGGGCTTCCTCCGGGCCTACGTGGAGGGGAGCGACGATCCGGAGGCGGCGCTGGAAGACCAGGAAGTCCTGCTGCCCAAGCTCGACGTGGGAGACAAGCCGGCGTGCCTGGGTCTCGACGCGCTCTCGCACGAAACCCAGCCGCCGCCGCGCTTCACCGAAGCCAGTCTGGTTCGCGAGCTCGAGGCCGACGGCATCGGCCGCCCGAGCACCTATGCCAGCATCATCGGTACCATCGTGGAGCGCGGCTACGTCCAGAAGCAGGGTCAGGCCCTGGTGCCTACTTTTACCGCGTTTGCGGTCACCGGGCTGCTCGAGCAGCACTTCCCCCGTCTGGTCGATCTCAAATTCACCGCCAAGATGGAAGAGCAGCTCGATGAAATCGCGGAGGGCACCGCCGAGTGGCTGCCCTATCTGAAGCAGTTCTATCTGGGCAAGGAGGGCTTGCAAAAGCAGGTCGAGACCCAGGAAAAGAAAATCGACCCGGCCGAAGCCCGGACTGTCCCGGTGGGCGGCCTCGAGGATGCCACCATTCGCATAGGACGGTTCGGCCCCTACGTGGAAGTGGAGCGCGGCGGCGAAACTTTGCGCGCCTCGCTTCCCCGCGACGGGGCGCCGGCCGATCTGACCATGGACACGATCGAAGAAATCCTGCGACAAAAGCGGGAAGGGCCCGAGATACTGGGTCACCACCCGGATACTGCAGAGCCCATCATGGTGCTTTCGGGACAGTACGGCCCGTACGTACAGCTGGGCGCCGTGAGTGACGAGAACCCCAAGCCGAAGCGTTCCAGTCTGCCCAAGGGCATGAAGCCCGAAGACGTGACGATGGATATCGCAGTGGGGTTGCTGTCGCTGCCCCGGCTGCTGGGTGTCCACGGGGACACCGGAGCCAAGATCCTGGCGGGCCAGGGCCGGTTCGGGCCGTACATCGTCCACGATAAGGGCTCTGACGGGAAAGACTACCGGTCGCTCAAGGGAGAAGACCATGTCCTGACCGTAACGCTCCCCCGGGCCTTGGAGCTGCTGGCCCAACCCAAAATGGGCCGGGGGCGCCGAGCCGCCCCGACGCCCCTCAAGGAACTCGGCCCCCACCCCGACGATTCCGCACCGATCGCCCTCTACGACGGGCAGTACGGACCGTACGTAAAGCATGGCGCCATAAGCGCTTCGATCCCGAAGGGAAAGGATCCCCAGAGTGTTACATTAGCGGACGCGGTCGAGCTGATCGCTGCCCGAAAGGACCGAGGCCCCGCCAAAAAACCCGCCCGGTCTGGTCGGGCCGCCGCCCGAAAGCGCTAGCCGCCGGAAGTCGTTTATCTGGTGCGATAATGCCTTTGTCGTTATCGTGAAGGGGAGCTAATAAACTCCCCGACCCCGGACGCTGATGAATTCGTTCACGCGGTGGCTGGGTCGGTCGTTGGGGCGCAGAATCACCGTGATGGTTTCGGTCCTGCTGTTGCTGGTGGGCGCCGCCATCTCCACGGTCTCCTACTATCAGGTCCTCCAGCTGGCCCGAAAGGGCGCCGAGGCTCGGCTCCAGCTGGTGGGCCGCCAGCTTGCCGACCTCCTGAGTCGGGGCCCGACCGGGACGGCTGTGACCCTCGCTAAGCTGGCCGCCGACTCGGGGTTCGCGGCTGCGGTTGCCGACTCGAGGCGTCCCGATACAGCCAGGGTGAGTCGCGTCCTTCGCCGAAGCCTCGCTTCCAACAATCGCAGCGCCTACCGGGTCCTCGATTCGTCCGGCGCCACGCTCCTTGACGTCGCCCCGTCGGGCCAGGCTGCGTGGCTGGGCCCGCCGCCGGGCGGGGGACTGGATCGCCCTCCGATCGGACCATTCCTTCGGTTGTCGGATTCGGTCATCTACTTCGATGTGCGGGTCCCGCTTTCCGGGCCGCGGTCGGGGTTGAGCCTGCTCCAGCGCACCAGGCTCGCCATCTCGGTCGATGGGGCGGCAGCGCTCAATGCGCTGGTGGGATCGGGCACGATTCTCGTCGGAAGCCTCTCGACCGGCGTCTGGACCGACTTTGCCCGGGCGGTGCCCGGTCCGCCCCCCGAGGCGATCCGGTTCGACACCGTCACCAGCTTCCGCTGGGCGGGAGAAGATCGCCTGGGGATTGCACAGGGAATGAGCGGGGTTCCCTGGGTGGTATTCGCCTCTACACCCCAGGCGGTGATCGACGCCCCGGCCCATGCCTATCTGCGTCGCGCGATTTTCGTTGCGGTGCTCGCCATGGCGCTCGGCACGCTGGGCGCGGCGGCGTTGGGCCACCGCCTGAGCCGGCCCATCCGCGAAATCACCGAGGTCACCGAGAAGCTCGCGTCGGGAGACGTAGGCCTGCGGGCCAACGAACATTCCCCGGGTGAGATCGGCCGGCTCGCGCGATCCTTCAACGCCATGCTCGTGCGGGTCACCCACTCCTCCGGACGCCTTCGCGAAAGCGAAACCAGTCTTCGGGCATTCGTCTCCCACTCCAGCCAGGGCATCTGGCATGTGGAGTTCGAGCCCTCGCTGGACATTGCAACGCCCCCGGACTACCAAATCGACCAGTGGTATCGCCGGACGCCGCTGGCCGAATGCAATCCGGCCCTGGCCCGTATGCTGGGGATTGAGTTCACCGGGGATCTGATTGAGATCCCTCTCCAGCAGCTCTTTCCCCGCGGGGATGCGCGGAGCCAGGCATTGCTCCGGGAGTTCATCGCGAAAGGGTATCTGGCCGCAGGGGTCGCGTCGGAAGGTGGCCAGGGTGAGGACGCCAAGCGGGTCTTCGTGAACGACCTGATCGGCCTGGTCGAAGACGGTTGCCTGCGGAGGATCTGGGGTACTCGCCGTGACGTCACGGTGGAGCGGATGCTGGATGAGCGGCTGGGACAGGCGCAGCGCCTGGAGGCCATCGGCCGGCTGGCCGGCGGAGTGGCGCACGATTTCAACAACCTGCTCACTGTGATACTTGCCAACGCGGAGCTACTGCTGGAGCGGCTTCCCGGCAGCTCGGACGAGTCGGCGGGTGTGGCAGAGATTCACCAGACCGCGCAGCGGGCGGCCCGGCTCACCCGGCAGCTCCTGCTGTTCAGCCGGGGCCAGGTGGTGCGGCCCGGCGTGCTGAATCTGAACGAGGTGGTCACGTCGGTCGAAGGCATGCTTCGCCGGGTGATCGGGGAAGACATCGAGCTCACCCTCCGTCTCGCGACGGACTTGAGTCACGTGCGGGCCGATCAGGGTCAGTTCGAGCAGGTGTTGATGAACCTGGTGGTGAACTCCCGCGACGCCATGCCCAAGGGCGGAAGCCTAGAACTCCGGACCGGCGAGATGAGTATTGACGCCGAGTACGTGAAGTTCAGGCCGACGCTGGAACCGGGCAGGTATGTGATGCTGGCCGTCACGGATACCGGCGTGGGGATGCCGGCCGTGGTGCAGCAGCACGCCTTCGAGCCGTTTTTTACCACCAAGCCCAAGGGACATGGCACCGGACTCGGGCTGGCCACCGTCTATGGAATCGTGCGCCAGAGCGGCGGCGACGTCGTGCTCTATTCGGAGCTGGGTCGCGGCACCACGGTCAAGGTGCTTTTGCCGGCCAGTCCGGAAGGGGTCAGAATAGAATCCGGCGACATTCGCTCCGCCCCGGCCAGCGTTGCCGGCAACGAGACCATTCTCCTGATCGAAGACGAGCCGTCGCTCCGGGACATGGTGGGCCGGGCGCTGACCGCTTCGGGCTACACGGTGCTCGGTGCTGGAGACGGTGCCGAGGCGATGCGCGTGAGCGGGGAGCGGAACGACGCGGTAGACCTGGTGTTGACCGATATGATCCTGCCGGGGATGAGCGGGCGCGAGCTGGCGGTCGAATTTCGCCGCCGCCGGCCCGGGCTGCCGATCATCATCATGTCCGGCTACACCGGCGAGACGTATCCCGCGCTTGAATCGCTCCCGGCGGGGGTGGGCTATCTCGAGAAGCCCTTCTCGCTGGCGGATCTGCGCCGCCGGGTCCGGGAATCGCTGGACGAGCCGCCGCTTTGATCGATCTCGCGGTCCCGCGTTGACGGGTCGGCTCCGGTATGGATATGTTGTCGCCGCCGGGACGGGTGCTCGAGTGGTTTAAGAGGCACGCCTGGAAAGCGTGTAAACCCGCAAGGGTTTCGCGGGTTCGAATCCCGCCCTGTCCGTGCCGCAATGGAACCGATTTCACCTGGGTGACGTTATTAGGATAGGAAAACGTTACCCAGAGGGGGCAGTCGTGCTGATCAGAAAACCGCCGGATATCCGGGCATCCGACATCACCAGTGAGCGCCACTTCTGGGGCCGCCGCGAATGGCTCGCCTCGGTGGGCATGGGCGTAGCCGGCGCCATCGCGTTTCCCCGGCTCGGCCGGTCTCAGGAGGCCCTCAAGCCCGATTCGTGGGACGTCATCACCAGCTACAACAATTTCTACGAGTTCGGCACCGGCAAGGACGAGCCCAAGGTCAACGCCCACACCCTCAAGCCCCGGCCGTGGAGCATTTCGGTCGAGGGCGACGTGAAGAAGCCCGCGACGTACACGGTGGACGACCTCTTCAGGGGAATGAAGCCGGAGGAGCGGGTTTATCGGTTCCGCTGCGTCGAGGCGTGGTCCATGGTGGCGCCGTGGCTAGGCTATCCGCTCCGCGACGTGATCAAGCGACTCGAGCCGGGCACCAGGGCCAAGTATGTCGAGTTTACCACCCTGCTCGACCCGGTCCAGATGCCCGGCCAGCGGCGTGGAGTGCTGGATTGGCCCTACGTGGAGGGCCTCCGGATGGACGAGGCCATGCATCCACTTACCCTGCTGGTTACCGGAGTGTACGGGAAGACGCTGCCCAACCAGAACGGCGCGCCGGTGCGGCTCATCGTGCCCTGGAAGTACGGATTCAAGGGCATCAAGTCGATTGTCAAGATCCGCTTTGTCGAGAAGCAGCCGCTCAACACGTGGAACATCTCGGCGCCCAACGAATACGGCTTCTATGCCAATGTGAACCCCGCGGTCGATCATCCCCGGTGGAGCCAGGCAAAGGAGCGCCCCCTCGGGCAGTTTTTCAAGAAACCGACGCTCATGTTCAACGGGTACGCCGACCAGGTAGCCTCGCTCTATTCCGGGATGGACCTGCGGCGAAACTACTGAGCCAGGAGTGACCGACGCGCAGCTCATCCGGCGGATCGTCAAGCCCGTCCTCTGGGTGGCGGGCCTCGCGCCGCTCGCCTATCAAGTCTGGGCATTCCTGACCGGCCACCTCGAGGCGGAGCCGGTCAAGGGGATGGAGCACTTCACCGGCCGCACCGCAATCATCATCCTGTTCATCACGCTCGCTATCACTCCCGTTCGCCGCCTCACCGGATGGAACGCCCTCGTCAAGGTGCGGCGACTCATCGGATTGTTCGCGTTCTTCTACGCGCTGGTGCACTTCAGCATCTTCCTGGTATTCGACCTCGAGCTTTCCTTCGGCGACCTCGCCGGCGAAATCGTGAAGCGGCCCTGGATCACGGTGGGCTTCGGGGCGCTGCTGATCCTCGCGATTCTCGCCATCACTTCTCCCCAGGCCATGGTCCGCCGGCTGGGCGGCAAGCGCTGGCAGGCCATCCACCGGGCGGTGTACCTCGCCGCCGTACTGGGCATGATTCATTTCTTCTGGTCTCAGAAGAAAGACATCCGGTTGCCGCTGCTCTATGCCGTGGTGCTGGGAGTCATCTTCGTCCTTCGGCTGCTGACCCGGATTCGGCGGGCCGGCACCAGGCCGGCACGGGCTCAACCGGCGGGGCGGTGAGGCGATTTCGTGACGGCCCTGTGAGCGGCCTCTACCGGCCGGTTCCCCATGCGACAGAGGCAGTAGGTAAACGCCTGAGTTCGGCCATCCGGAGTGCGGTGCTCCGCCCGCACACTCACGAGGAGTTGGAACCCGCTGCCAAACTCGGCGTGAAGTCCTTCCGGCGAATAACGCGCGACCTCCAGGCCGCTGCACCGCGCAGGGCCATCCAGCGCGAACGTGGCAATCAGCACCAGTCCGCCCGGTGACACCGCGTGCCGGACTTGTGCGACGTATCGTTGCCGGTCCGAGGGATCGGTCAGGAAGTGAAACACGGCCCGATCGTGCCAGAGCTCAAACGTGCCTGAGGACAGCGGAGCCCCGAGGATGTCCGCCTCGATCCAGGTTACCACTGCTGCTGCAGTCCCGAGGCGGCGTCGGGCGGCCGCCAAGGCGGAAGCGGAGATATCCAGGACGGTGAGGCGCCGGTAGCCTGCTGCAATGAGGCCGTCGGCCAGGGTCGAGGCGCCACCACCCACGTCGAGGATGGCGGCGGCCGTATCGGGCAGGGCGTTCAGGATCAGCCCCAGGGAGGGTTCGGCTTCAACCTGATACCAGCTCACCTGATCCGGAGCCGAGTTTTGGTACACCCGGTCCCAATGCGCCTTGCTATCCATGGATTGGGCGGCGGCGCCTCAGCCGCGGGCCGGCTTCACGGCCGTCATCGCAACTGCCTTGACGCCGAAGGCCTCGGCCGACGACTGTGTGGAACTCTTCCGGAAGCGGAATCGGGGTACCACGGCGGAGCGGACTTTGGTGAAGCCGGTTTCTTCCAGCAGCCGGAACATCTCTCCCTCCGGGAGAGCCCCTCCGATTCAGCTGGCCCAGAGCTTCGGGTCGTTGACGATGGACTGCGACAGCTGTTTCGCGCTGACAATATCCGCGATGGACATCCTTCCGCCCGGCTTCAGTACGCGGAAGAGCTCCTCGAGAACCCGGCGCTTTCGAAAGGACAGGTTGATGACGCCATTCGAGAGGGCCACGTCCACGGAGGCATCCGGGAGCGGGATGTTTTCCATCCCTCCGGTCCGGCAATCCAAGCGGGCGCCTGTCGATGCCGCATGGGCCTGGGCCTTCAGGCACATGGAAGGGTTCAGGTCCAGGCCGATGACGGTTCCCGCGGGGCCAACCTGCCACGCCGCGATGATCGAATCGAGCCCGGCCCCGCTGCCGAGATCCAGCACGGTCTCACCGGATTGCAGGTTGCTTCGCAGGTGCGGGTTACCAACACCGGCAAAGGAGTCCACGGCCCCACTCGGCGCGCGGTCCAGCCATTCCGGTTCATATTCGAACAGTTCCGCAGCTTCGCGGCCATGGAAGAAGTGGAATTCGCTACGGGGGTTGTCGGCGACCTCCTGATACATCCTCAGGATCTCGTCCCTGAGGACTCCCTCGATGGAGGCGGGGACTTCGGCGGGCTCGGTCATGAATGCACCGTGGATGAGGGTAGGTGAATCTGGCACGTCCTCAGGGATCTGGCAATGAAAGCGCGTGCGGGTATCTTTCAGCATGCGGGCACTCGTCGCCACGGCCATGCTCTTTCTCCAGCTCCAGCCGGTTTTCGGCGTGGCGATGTGCAGCGCCATGGATGAGACCAACGCCGATCTGATGGAAGCCGGCTGTCCCATGCCGGAATCAGGGGTCAGCCCGGGTGCCTACCACTCCGAGGGTTGGTCCGCGCCGCATCCCTCGCACGGATGCGTCTTTGCCGAAGCGTGCGCCCCCTCTCCGACCGTCGTCCACTCGACGCCTGCGGGCATTGTGAGCCTGCCGCCTGAGTTCGATCCTGTGGTTCGGCTTCCCGACCTCCTCCTGCCTTCCGAAGGCCGCTCACCCCCGGTTCCTCCTCCCAAAGCCTAGCCCCAGCACTCCCTACATTCGTTGGTGAAGACACTCCGCGTTGCGCGTTCTGGCGAGCGGGGGTGGGTCGCGTCGTCGTTCCCGGCCGTGGGCCTGGGGCGCTCCTGTCATCTGGTGAGGTATGGCATGATTGGCAATTCCTTGCGCCTCGCGCGACCACTTGCGGCGCTGATGACGCTGGCGGTCGTGGCAGCCAGCTCGGGCGCATCGCAGACTCCGCCGCCGAATCGCCTCCGGCCGTTGACGCTGATCGACCTGCTCGAGCGGATCCGGACCCAGCACCCACGTATGGGTGCTTCGGATGCCCGGGTCGTTGCCGCCGCCGGCGCCCGGCGGGCCGCCGGCGTCTTTCCCAACCCGGTGCTTGGGCTCGCCGTCGAGAATGCCACCCTCCCGGGCCGCACGCCGGCGGTGGGGATGGACCGCGAGACGATGGCGACGGCCATGCTCCCGCTCGAGTTTGTTTACCAGCGGGGCGTCAGGGTGCGCCGGGCCGATGCCGAGCTGGACGCCGCCCGCGCCGAGGGAACGGCGGAGCGCCAGCGGACGGCGCTGGATGCGGTCCATGCGTACTATCGCACCGCGCTGGCCCAGGTGGAGGTCGCCGCCGCGCAGGACCTGGCCACCTGGCTCGACTCGCTGGTGACATACAATCGAAACCGTGTGTCGGAGGGTGTCCTGGGAGAGTCCGACCTCCTGCGCGCGGAGCTGGAGCGCGACCGTTCACTGGCCGATCTCACCCTTCAGCAAACGATGGCGATCCAGGCTCTGGCGGAGCTGTGGGCCTTCTCCGGTGATTCCGGGGCGGCCATGTCGGGACGCCCCGCCGTATGGACGCCGGATGCCCCGCTTGGGGTTCCGGCGCCGGTGCGTGGACTTCGTGCCGAGCTCCAGGCCGCGCGGGCACGCCTGTCCGCCGCTGGCGCGGGCGTAGGCGTGGCGCGGTCTTTCCTGGTCCGTGGCGTGAGCGCCATGGCCGGTCTCAAACGGAGCGTCGGCTCGACGACGCTGCTCGCCGGCCTCAGCGTCCCGCTGCCGCTCGTGGACCAGAATCGGGGGGATATCGCGCGGGCCCGGGCCGAGCTCACCGTGGCGGCATTCGAGGTTGCCCTCACTGAGCGTCAGGTTCAGGCGGAGCTGACCGTCGCCTCAGAGAGCTCCCGGCTGCTGGCCGAGCGCGTCGCCGCGATGCAAGGACTGGCCGGCGTCCTCGCGCCGGTGCCGGGCGCTCCGGTGGGTTACCTCGCCCGTGCGGATGAAGCCCGGCGCATCGCGCTCGGAGCCTACCGCGAGGGTGCCGTGCCACTCTTTTCGGTACTCGACGCGGCCCGCGCGTGGGGCGAGGCCCGTACCACCTACTACCGCACGCTCTTCGCCCAGCATGAGAGCGTCATTGCGCTGCTGGCCGCCCAGGGGCGGGATCTCTTCATCGAAATCCCTCTCGTGCTCGGTGCCGCAAAGGAGTTTCCCCGATGATCAGGCATGGACTGGTGTTTCTGGCGGTCTCCGCCGCGCTGGCCTCGGCGTGCGGGGGCGCAAAGCCCGATTCCTCCCCTCCGGCTGACATGCCCGGCATGCCAGGCATAGCCCGCGCGGACTCGGCACAGGAGATCGTCCTCTCGGCGGCTCAGGTGGCCCACGGCGGCGTGCGCTGGGCGCCAGCCGGAACCGGGACGGGCTCGGATGCCGCGCTCGGAGTGATGACCGCTCTCCCGGGGCAACTGACCCCCAATGAGGACCAGACCGCGCGGCTTGGTGCGCCGGCGCAGGGAAGGATCCTGGCGGTGCGAGTGAGCCCAGGCGATCGGGTACGGCGGGGCCAGATCCTGGTGACCCTTCAAAGCCCGCACGCGGGTATGGCGCAGGCCGACCTCAGCAAGGCGGCGTCGGCGGTGACCGCGAAGCGGGCCCAGTCTACGTTCGCGAAAAACGCACGGGAACGGGCCGACCGATTGCTCGCGCTCAAGGCGATCCCGCGGCAGGACTACGAGAAGGCCATCGCGGACGAGCAGCTCGCCCAGACCGAGCTGGCCCAGGCCGATGCGGAGCTTCAGCGGGCCAGGATGACGGCCGCGGCGCTCGGCGCCGGCGAAACGGCTACCGGGGAAATCGCGCTCCGCTCTCCCCAGAACGGCGTGGTGCTGGAGCGCTTCGCCACGCCGGGCGCCGTGGTCGAGGCCGGCGCACCGCTCGTTGTGGTCACCGAGCCGGCACAGCTCTGGCTCACGGTGAATGCCCCGGAAACGTCGATCGGCGCCTTCCGGACCGGGATGTCTCTGCGATTCACCGTGCCGGCCTTCCCCGCGGATACGTTCACCGCGAGGGTCACCGCGGTGGGCGCAGGGCTCGACCCCGCCACCCGCACATTACCCGTCCGGGCGACGGTCGTTAATGCCGCGGGCAGGCTCAAGCCGGCGATGTTTGCGGCGGTGGCGATACCGGCTGCCGGCACCGGGTCCGGCGCTGCCCCGGCGAGCACCACCGTCATGCTTGCGGCCGACGCCGTACAGCTTCTCGGCGGCAAACCGGTGGTCTTCGAGGTGATGCCCGACGGGACGGGTGGCGGGCATTTCATGGCCCGCGCGGTGGAAACCGGGGGCCGGAGTGGCGGCTGGATCATCGTAACCCGCGGGATTACACGCGGAGACGTGGTGGTGGTGGAAGGGGCCTTCGCCGTGAAGGCGGCGATCGAGAAGGGCAAGATGCCCAAGATGGAGATGTAGCATGGGCTTTCTGATCGATTGGCTGATCGCCGCGTCTATTCGGCACCGCGTCGGGGTGCTCGGGGCCACGCTGGTGCTGGCCGCCGCGGGCGTGTGGGCCTTCGCGACCCTGAATACCGACGCCTTCCCCGATCTGACGCCGAACCAGGTGCTGGTCATGACGACGGTGCCGGGACTCTCCCCGGTGGAAGTGGAACAGCAGGTTACCTACTCCCTGGAAGTGGCGATGCTCGGACTGCCCCGGACCACCGGTGTCCGGGCGATCTCCAAGGCGGGCCTCTCGGTGGTCACGGTTGGATTCGAGGACGGGGTCGATCTGTATTTCGCCCGCAACCTGGTGCAGCAACGTATCCAGGACGCCCGGAGTGACCTGCCCGGGAACGTGGAGCCGATGATGGGGCCTCCGTCCACGGCGATGGGGGAGGTGTTCCAGTATCTGGTGGAGTATTCCGATTCGTCCGGCGCAAGGGCAGCGGCGGGCGCCGATACCCTGGGCCTGCTCGCGCTGACCAACGCGCAGGAATACATCGTCAAGCCGCTGCTCAGAACGGTGACCGGCGTGGCGGATGTCAACACCTGGGGAGGGATGCAGCAGCAGTTCGACGTGCTGGTGGACCCGAACAAGCTTGCCGGCTACGGGCTCACGTTCGAGGACCTCCAGACCGCCCTGGCGAAGAACAACGCCAATTTCGGCGGCGGCTACCTCGAGGATCGGGGAGACCGGCTTACGCTCCGGGGGCTCGGCCGCGTCGCGGACACGGCAGACATCGGCCTGGTGGTCGTGGCGACCCGGGGCTCGACGCCCCTCCGGATCAGGGATGTCGCCCGAGTTACCGTGGGCCCGGGCCTGCGGTACGGAGCGGTGTCGCGGGATGCCCGGGGAGAGGTGGTGTCCGGAACGATTCAGATGCTGAAGGGCGCCAACGGCAGGAAAGTCGTGGCGGGAGTGCTCACCAGGCTCGAAGAGATCCAGCCACTCTTGCCGCAGGGCATGCAGGTCCGGCCTTTTTACAACCAGGGTGACGTCGTGGTCCGCACGACGCGAACCGTCTTCACCAACCTCGTGGAGGGGGGCCTGCTGGTGATCGCGGTCCTGTTCCTGTTCCTCCGGAACATCCGCGCCTCCCTGCTGACCGCTTCGGTGATCCCCCTCGCCCTGCTCGGTGCGTTCCTGGCCATGAAACAGATCGGCATGACGGCCAATCTGATGAGCCTAGGAGCACTCGACTTTGGCCTCCTGGTCGATGCATCGATCGTTCTGGTCGAAAACGTCGTACGGCGCCTGCGCGGTCTGGCGCCTTCGGCGAGTGGCGTGGATGGAATGGAGCGCCAGCGCACTATCCGGGAAGCCGCGATCGAGGTCGGGCGCCCGGTGGCGTTCGGAGTGGCCATCATCGTGGCGGTCTATGCCCCGGTGGTGGCGTTGCAGGGGCTCGAGCGCAAGATGTTCATCCCGATGGCGTTCACAGTGTGCGCCGCGGTCCTGGTCTCCCTGCTCCTGGCGCTCACCTACGTCCCGGCGGCCGCCTCGTTTCTCCTCGGGGGTTCGGCGGCAGCGTCCGGCCGGAAGGCCGTGGAGGAAGACCCCGGGTGGTTCCGGCGCCTCAGAACGAAGTACGACCGGGCGCTCGAATACGCCCTCTCGCACCCGCGCAGGGTGGTGGCGGCCGCGGCCCTGCTTCTGGCGCTTGCGCTGGCCTCGGTCCCGTTCCTCGGCTCGGAGTTCATGCCCAAGCTCGACGAGGGCTACCTGCTCATCGAAACCCGCCGGATTCCCGGTACTTCCCTTCCGCAGGGAGTGGCGGTGTCCGCCGATGTGGAGCGGACGCTGCTGGAGTTTCCGCAGGTTCAGGGCATCGTCACCAACCTCGGCCGGCCCCAGGAGGCAACCGAGACGATGGCGCTGAACCAGGCGGATGTGTACGTGCTTTTCAAGCCGAAGCGGGAATGGCGCGGTGCATCGCTCGACGAATTGATCGAGGGCATGGACTCGGCGCTTGCCGAGATTCCCGGACTGGACTACGAGTTCAGCGCCCCCATGCGGATGCGCCTTGATGAGGTGAGCTCCGGGGTGAAGTCGGACCTCGGGATCAAGATCTTCGGCGACAGTCTGCCGCTGCTCCAGGAGCGGGCGGAGGAACTGCGGGCCATCGTGGCCGGAATCCCGGGCGCCGAGGATGTATCGGTCGGAACCAGCGATGGGGCGATGCAACTGGAGCTCGACATCGACCGCGACGCCATCGGGCGTCATGGACTGAACGTCGCCGATGTGCAGGACGCGGTGGAAATGGGGGTTCGTGGGATGCCCGTGTCGGAGGTGGTTGCGGGCCGGCGGCGGTTCCCCATCGTGGTCCGCCTGGATGCGCCGTATCGTTCGACCCCTGACGCGGTGGGCCGGATTCTGCTGCGCACGCCGGCCGGCGGTACCGTGACGCTCGCTCAGGTTGCCGGCATCAAGATCGTGGAAGGACCGGAAGTCATCGACCACGAGAATGGCCAGCGGTTCGTGGTGGTGAAGGCCAACGTCAGGAGCCGGGATCTGGGTGGTTTCGCGGCCGACGTTCGGCGCGCCGTCACTGCGCGGATGACCTTCCCGTCCGGGTACTATGTCACGTACGGAGGCCAGTTCGAAAATCAGGAGCGGGCTACCCGGAGGCTTCAGCTCATCGTGCCGGTCGTGCTGCTGATCATCGGCGGACTGCTGTTCGCCAGCTTCGGGAAGATCAGCCACGCGCTCATCGTCATGCTCAACGTTCCCTTCGCGCTGGTGGGAGGCATTGGGGCGCTCTGGCTCCGGGGGATGCACCTGAACCTGAGCGCCGCAGTCGGGATGATCGCCGTCTTCGGGGTGGCGATCCTGAACGGCCTCGTGCTCATCGCCTCGGTCAACCAGCTCCGTGCGTCGGGCCGGTCGCTCGTCGACGGCATTCTGGAAGGGGCCCGGGTGCGCCTCAAGCCGGTGCTCGCGACGGCCACCGTCGCTTCGGTAGGCTTTCTGCCGATGGCACTCTCCAGCAGTGCCGGAGCGGAGGTACAGCGGCCGCTGGCCACGGTGGTGATCGGGGGGATTATCTCCTCCACCTTGCTGACGCTGCTGGTGCTGCCGACGGTCTACTCCTGGATCGAAGGCCGCCGGGGCGTGTCAGGGGGTGCGGATGGTTCGCGATGACCAGTGCACCGCACGGATTCGCCAGCCGTCGGGCGTTCGGGAAAGCACTACCAGCTCGGCACCTGCGCTGTTGATCGCCCGGTCGCGAAATGTGCCGGTGGTGCGGTTGGTGCCGACTACCCAGGCCACTTCGCCCTGAACGGTGACGGTCGGATCGCCACGCTTGCTCGGGACCGCCCTCCCAAACGCGATGTCGCCGGGCAGGTGGTACCGGCGATACTCGGCCCGGGTTTCGCGTGTGCCGGACTCCAGAACCGTCGCGTCGTCCGCCAGCAGCCGGAGCGCGGCGAGCGAGTCGCCCTGGGCAAGCGCCTCATGGAACGCGCGGACCGTAGCGAGGACCGCAATCTGGTCCGCCGTGGGCGACTGGGCCGAGGCAGGAACGCTGATGAGCGCGAGGGCAAATACGAGAGGGGCGGTGGGGTTCATGATCGGGCTCCGTTGACTCCAGGAGGAAGGGTGAGCCGGAACACTGCGCCCGGCGCATTGCCGATGAATTCCAGGCGGCCGCCATGGGCTTCGGCGCCGGCCCTGGCGATCGCCAGCCCCAAACCGGTGCCCTCGCTCCTCCGCCGGGCCGGATCGCCACGGAAGAATCGCACGAACAGATGGGGAAGATGCTCCGGAGGCAGGCCGGCGCCATCATCGTGGACGGTGAGTACCGTGCCGGCCTCCCTGGTCAGGATCACATTGACCAGGCCGGCCGGGCGGGCATGCTTGACCGCATTGTCCACCAGATTGCTTACCACCCGCTCGAGCATGCGCTCGTCCCCGGAGACTGCAGCGTCCTCCGCGTCGACCGCGATCGTGACCCCTCGCGCGGTTGCGGCGGATTCGAAGCGGGCGGCGACCCGTTGGACCAGCGCGCGAAAATCGAGCGGAGCAATGTGCTCGAGTGGCACCACTGCATCGGATCGGGCGAGGACCAGCAGGTCACTCGCCAGTCTCGCCAGCCGCTCCACCTCCTCGCGGCAGCGCACCAGCGTCTCCCGATACTCCGGCGCGCTGCGGTCGCGCTTGAGGGTGACGTCGATGTCGCCCTTGAGCACCGTGAGGGGCGCTCGAAGCTCGTGGCTCGCATCCGCGGTGAACTGGCGCTGCACCTGGAAGGCGCCGTCGAGGCGGTCGAGCATCCGGTTGAGCACCGTGACCAGCCGGCCGAACTCCTCGACGTCGGCGTGGGCGGTGATCCGCTCCGAGAGCGTCCCCGCGGTGATCGATTCGGCCTGGGCGGTGATCTCGGCGGTGGGAAGCAATGCCGCACCGGCGATGCGCCGGCCGAGGGCGTAGGCTCCGGCGGTGGCGAGCAGGGTGAGCAGAGTCAGGAGGGCCGAGAACTTGGTGAGCGTCTGGCGCACCGGCTCGGTTGGCGCGGCGACCTGCAGCAGGTGCTCGTGGTGCGCCGCTCCGACGAGGGCCAGCGGGTAGACCACACTCCGGATACGCCGGTCCCGCCAGACGTGGGTGTCCCAACCGACCCGGCCGGCCTTCGCTTCCTCGAGCGCACCGCGAGGGAGCTCCAGATCGAGACCGAGATTCCGGCTGCGAACGACCGGCCGCCCGTCACTGGTCCACAGCTGGGCGTAGCGGGTTAACTCCACCGTCGACCCCTCGCGGGCGGAGAGCAGCACGCCATCATGAAACTGAAAGTCCGATCCGGCCGCGGCCGCGCCGGCCTGCGCTTCCACCTCGGCAAGATGGAGCAGGGTTCCGTCGAGCTGGCTGTACAGGATGGAGCGGAGGGCAACCACGCTGGTGAAGCCGACGGCGGCGAAGAGCGCCAGCCCGCCGAGCGCCATACGGAGGGCCAGCGAGTTCCGAAATGACTTCACTCGCCGCCGCCCGTGCGCAGGGCGTACCCCGCTCCTCGCACCGTCTGGATGAGGCGCCCTCCTGCTTGTTCGAGCTTCTTCCGGAGGTTGGAGATGTGGGCGTCCACGACGTTGGTCTCCGGGTCGAAGGACATGTCCCATACCTTCTCGAGCAGCTGGACCCGGGTCACCACCTCGTCCGGATGGAGCAGGAAGTACTCGATCAGGCGGAATTCCCGGGGTGAGAGGTCAATAAGCCGTCCGGCCCGGCGCACCTGCCGCTTGAGGCGGTCCATTTCCAGGTCGTGAAATCGCAGAACTCCGCCGCCGCCCCCGGCCTTCCGGCGCGTCAGGGCGTTGACCCGGGCCACCAGCTCTTCGAAATCGAAGGGCTTGGTGAGGTAGTCGTCCGCACCGGCGTTGAGGCCGCGCACCACGTCCGGCGTAGAGTCACGTCCGGTCAGCATCAGGATAGGCGCTTCCACTCCCTCACGCCGCAGTTCGGTCGAGAGCTGGAGCCCGTTCTTCTTGGGGAGCTGGATGTCCAGCACGATCAGGTCATACTGATTCAGGTGCCCCATGAAGCCGCCGGTCTCGCCATCGGCGGCGACGTCCACCGCATGCCCCTCTTCCTCAAGCCCCTGCTTGAGAAAACGAGCCGTCTTGGCATCGTCCTCCACCACCAGAATCCGCACGAATCTTCCTCCTTCGGGAGCCTAACCGCCCCTCCCGGGAAGTCCAGACGGCCGACTCTTATTCAACAAACCTTAATCATATCTTGAGCTTGCCATAACCTGTTCGCACCCAGGTTTAACGCTCCTGAAAACATGCCAATTGGGCGGAGGGAGTTTGTTGTCATGGAGCTGAAACGCGTCTGGAGTGCCGTGGCCTGGACTTGGATGACGGTGGTCCAGGTCGGGACGGCAGAAGCCCAGATTGACTATCGAAATCTGGACGACGACCGTCCCACGCTGATGGAAGACGCCTATCCAGTCGAGCGGTATGCGTTTGAATTCCTGACGCCCTGGCGGTTCAGCCGGGATCGCTCGGGCGGGACCACCCACGCCTTCGTGCCGGAGCTCGCCTATGGCCTGTTTCCGAACGCCCACCTCGGCCTCAAACTGCCCATCGCCGGTACCAGCACAGCCAGCGGCCGCGAGTGGGGTATCTCGGGACTTCGGCTCTTTGCGTTGTACAACTTCAACACCGAGGGTCGCTTCCTGCCCGCGCTCTCGCTCCGGAGCGACGTAGTCTTTCCGGTCGGCAGTCTGGCGGGGGACGGGACCCGGGTTTCGGTGAAGGGCATTGCCACCCGCTCGTGGGGTGGGACCCGGTTACACCTGAACGGCGCCTACACGTTCGGCAAGGACCGTTCGCTCGGCGCGGCGGAAGCGGCCAACAAGTGGTGGTATGGCGGGGCGGTGGACCAGACGTTGTACCGGCGGAGCCTGTTGCTGATCGGGGAGGTCTACGCGCTGCGGGCGCTCTCGACGGAGCCGGTCCAGGTGAATGCGTCGGTCGGCGTGCGGGTCCAGTTGACGCCTTACCTGGTGTTCGACGCGGGAGTTGCCCGGCGACTCAGGAAGTCCGCCGGGCCCGATTTCGAGTTGACGGCCGGCTTTTCCCGGGCGTTCGCGATCCCTGGATTCATGCCGACAGGAAGGTCACGATGAGGAATCTTGCCCTGCTGCTCTGCCTCGCGATCGGGGCTCCGAATCTCCTTCAGGCGCAGGACCGGCGCGGGGAGCAATTCTACTACCCGGGCTCGTTCAACTGGACGTTCCTGAAGTTGTATCCGGAAGCCGCCCGGCTGTTCAACGCGTTTGACTACGGCCACGCGGTGCTCTACGAACGGCTTTTGACCAAACCGCCCGCGGAGCGGGAGGAGGCGCTCGAAAAAGAATACCGTTTCCTGACCACCGACCTGCTGATCCGGCCTCCGAAGTTCGCGGTGGCGGAAGAGGTAATCGAACCCACGTACGCCAAGCTGGCCTGGCAGGCCAAGCAGATGTTCGACTGGGCCCACCTGCTCCACCGCCAGATCTACGACATTTATTCCGTCGAACGGCTGGACAGCGCCGCCAAGTACGCACTGATCGAGAAGGTGACGGACTACTACCTGACCCGGAAGGACATCGCGTTCACCGATGTGCCGAAATCCATGGCGCTCATGGACGACCAGTACTTCAGCCAGGTCTTCCGAAAGCGGCACGAGAAGTTCAACGGCCTGATCTGGTCGTATCATTGGCTTCAGGTTGGGCTCTATGAGCCGCTGATTCTGGGGAAGACCGTCACGGAGCGAAAGGCGGGCCTGAAGGCGACTCTCGCCCGGTTCTGGTCGATGCTCGAGGACGCGCCGTCCCGCTTCCCGAAAGTCATGCCGATGACGGCGACCATCGCGCCCACCTTCAGCGCGCAACATCCCCGCGCGGCGGTCATCTTCGATAACCTCCACATGATGCACGACATCATCTCGGATGTGCTGGCTTCGGACACCATTCCGAAGGGTCGCAAGCGGGCTGTGATCTACGAACAGCTCGCCGGGTTCCGGGACGGAACCAGGGACGTGATGTCGATGGACGAGTGGAAAAACATGGGAGAGATGATGGGAGGGATCGGCGCCATGGGCGGGCCGGCCACGGGGCTACTGACGCCGGCGGCGGCGAGTACCGGAGCCGGTGGCGAGATGAAGGGGATGGATCATGCCGCAATGGGCCACGGTACCGCGGCCAAGGACAGTGCGGCGCCCAAGCCGATGCCTCCCGGTATGACCCATCCGATGGCGCCCGGTGATTCCGCGCCGATGAAGCCGATGCCGGAAGCCAGTGGGACCCACCCCAGCGAAAGAATGGCTCCGATGATGGAATTGCATCAACGCATGATGGCCGATTCGGTAATACGTACACGACTCCAGGCGGACACCGCCATGCAGCGGTTGATGCATGAGGCCATGTCGATGCCAAATGTCATGGCCAAGCCGACCAAGCCCGCCACCACTCCAACGTCCAAACCGGCCAAGCCGCCCGCCAAGAAGAAGCCGCCGGCCAAACCGATGCCGCCGATGCCGGGAATGAAGCATCCGTGAGCAGCACAATGGCTGGACTGCGCCGGACGCTGCTCCTGGCGGTGAGTGTATTGGTGTCGTTGCCGGGCTCGGCTCTGGCCCACCCGTTTCTTCGCCGGTCCGTTCCCAAAGCCTCGGACACACTCGCGGTGGCCCCGATCGAGCTCAGGCTCGTGTTCAGCGAGCCGATCGAGCTTCGTTTTGCCAAGATCGAGCTGGTCGGTCCTGGTGGCACGCTTGGGTTTCTCACCGGGCTTGCAACCGAACCGGACTCGCTCGGAACAGTGGCCGCGCCGGTCGGCCGAGTGCTGGGGCCCGGTGGCTATACGGTGCGCTGGCAGGCCGCGGGTGATGATGGGCATGTGATCCGGGGCGAATACGGCTTCGTCGTGCTGGGAACCCAGGGAGGGGGAGAGGCCGCCGGCCAGGTGGTGACTCCCGGCGCCGGCCCCGTGCACGAAGTCCAGCACCCGACCACCGCGCCCGTGAATGCCGGTTTCGACGCGAGCAGCCCGCTGTTCGTCGCTCTGCGCTGGCTGATGTACCTGGGGCTGCTCGGCATCATTGGCGCGATCGTATTTCAGGGTGTCGTGCTGCCCCTCGTCCGCCGGCGGGGCGGGGAGGCCAGCCGGCTCCTGGCCGGCGACATTCAGCCGCGGGTGGCCCGAGTCGGCCGGGCGGCGACCGTCATCTTCCTCGTGTCCGTCCCGGGCCGGCTGTTCGCCCAGTCGCTTTCCATGCACGGCCCCGAATCGCTCGATCCGAGCCTTCTCTTCGGGATGGTCGCGCACACCATGTGGGGCTGGAGCTGGCTGGCCCAGCTCGTCCTGGGCGTCTGGACTTACGCCAGTTTCCGGCGGGTGACTCGCGGTAAGGGCGGTTGGGGTTTCACCCGGGCGGGCGCGCTACTGCTCGCGTTCACGCCGGCATTCGCCGGGCATGCCATCGCTGCGGAGCGGTGGATCCCGTTCGCGGTGCTCTCCGACGGGATTCACGTGCTGGGGGCCTCGGGATGGCTGGGTACGCTGGCGGTTTTGCTGCTGGTCGGACTAACCGGGGCGCTGCGACTGCCGGAAGCCGACCGCGGCCCGGTTGCCGCGGACCTGGTCAACGCCTTCTCGCCCGTGGCCCTGGTGTTTGCGGGGACGGCGGCCGCCACGGGCGCTTTCTCGGCGCTGGTCCATACCGGGCGAATCGCCGACCTTTGGCAGACGTCCTATGGACAGGTGCTGCTCCTCAAGCTGGGAGTCCTCTCCGTGGTCGCGGGCACGGGGGCTTTCAACTGGCGCAAGGTCCGGCCGGCACTGGGCGACGAGATCGGCGCGCGGCGCATCCGGCGCTCTGCCACGGTCGAGCTCGTGGTGGCGGTCATCGTGCTACTGGTTACAGCGGTGCTCGTCGCCCTTCCCACACCGCTTGGGGCGCGCGGTTCCTGAGCCCGGCAGGGAACACCGGAGCGGTCGCGGGCCCCTGTGCACACACTTACTCGAGGTCATCCGATGCTTTCGCTACATGCCACTGGACGAGCCCGCCGTCATGCGCGCGGTGCCGCCGTCATGTTACTGCTCTTTGCGGCTGCGTGCGGTCCGAAGGCCGATGACGCAGGGAGTCCCGCGGCGGACACCGCAACGGGGGCTGCGGTACCGGACACGATGCAGGCCGCCCGTGGACACGACATGGCGGGCATGTCGATGACCGGTGATCCGGACCGCGATTTTCTCCGGATGATGAGCGACCACCACAAGGGACTGATCGCATTGGCCCACGAGTCCATGGTGCAAGGGGGGCGCGGCACGTCGCAGTCGCAGGCCGACGCGCGCGTCCTCGACGCCAAACAGGATCGTGAGCTGGAGCAGATGGTCAGGATGCTGGAGGCCAGCTATCAGGATCCCTATGAGCCCAAGGTGACGCCGCCTGACCAGGCGACGATCGACTCGATGCTGAAGTATTCGGGCCAGAACTACGCCACGGCGTTCTACCGCAGCGTCGTGGCCCACCACCAACGGGCCGTCACCATGGTCGACGCGTATCTCCCCAAGGCCAAGCGGGCCGACGTGAAGGCCATGGCGGAGCAGATGAAGCGGGATCAACGTGCCGAGATCAAGAAACTCGAGCGCAAGGCGGGATCATGAGGTATAGACCGCGCCTCCCATGGAGGGTGTTGGTTGTGGTCGCCGCCCTGGCGTCGGGTGCAGGCACGCTCGCGGCGCACGATCTTTTCCTCAGGCTCAACCACTACTTTTTGCCGGCAAACACCGCCGTCCGGGTGCCGGTCCTCAACGGTACCTTCCGGAAGAGCGAGAGCGTGGTGGCACGGGATCGGGTCGCCGGACTTACGCTGGTTGGTCCCGGAGGCTCCGCGTCGCTCGACACCACGACCCTCACCGCCCGGAGGGACACCAGTTTCATCAGCCTCCGCACCGGTGGAGAGGGCACCTACGTCCTCGGCCTCTCCGTCAAGCCCCGGGATGTCAGCTATACCGGAGCCGAATTCGACGACTATCTGAAGGCGGAGGGATACGACGATGTCCTGGCCGAACGAATCCGGAGCGGGAATCGGGAGTCCGGCAAGCGGCGGTACGCCACGCACGTGAAGGCGGTATTCCAGGTCGGCGCCACTCCGTCCGAGGCGTACTCCACCGTTCTCGGGTATTCGGCCGAGATCGTGCCGGCGGAAAACCCCTACCAGCTCAAACGGGGCGGAACTCTTCCGCTCCGGTGTCTGATCGACGGCAGGCCGGTGGTGGGCCTTGTGGTTACCGCCGGAGGGCAAGGCCCGAGGGGTGTGGCGATCACGGCGGCTCGCATTACCACCGACGCCGAGGGGATTGCGCGGATCCCGCTCACGAGCGCCGGCAGGTGGTATGTCAAATTCGCCAAGGTGCGACAGTCCAGCGAACCCGGGCTCAATTACGAGTCGCAGCGGGCGACGCTGACGTTTGACGTGCGCTAGTAGCGTCGTGATGCAGACAATGGCTGTGGTAGAGAAACGAGAAGCCCGACTCCCAATGAGTGTCCATCGCGGATGAAACAAGACGTGCCAAGGTGAATGCGACTGGCGGCCACGAGGGCCACGCGAAACCTGCCACGCAGCCCGCAAAGGCTGCGGATATGGCACATGAGATGGGCCATGGGGGCAAAGACCTGCCGGCCATGGTCCGCGACATGCGCAACCGATTCTGGATCTGCCTGATCTTCGCCGTGCCGATCTTCATCTACTCACCGATGGGAGATCTCTTCACGCCGCCGGCCCCGCCGTTCGGGCTGCAACTCAACCTCTGGCTGTTGTTCCTGGCAAGCGCCGCGATTCTCTATCCGGGTTGGCCGTTCGTCGTCTCCGCCTGGCGCGCGCTCAGAAAGGGCACCCTGGGCATGGCCCTGCTGGTCGTGCTGAGCGTTGGCACCGGGTATTTGTTCAGTGTCGCCGCCACACTCTTCTTCAAAGGTGGCGGGCAATTCTTCGAAGCCGCGGCCGTCCTGCTGGTGTTTATCCTGCTTGGCCACTGGCTGGAAATGCGTGCCCGTGCGGGTGCGTCGTCCGCCATCAAGGCGTTGATGAATCTGACGCCGACAAAGGCCTCCGTCATCCGCAACGGCGTCGAGACGGAAGTTCCGACGGCGGAGGTGCTGGCGGGCGAAATCGTGGTGATTCGGCCAGGCAACAAGATTCCTGTCGACGGGACGGTGGAGACTGGCGAATCCCTGGTCGACGAGTCAATGCTCACGGGCGAGTCGATGCCGGTGCAGAAGGGGCCGGGCGCCACGGTGATCGGGGCGACCATCAACAAGAGCGGCAGCTTTCGCTACAAGGCAACTAAGGTTGGGGCCGACTCGGCGCTGGCGCAGATTGTCAAACTGGTGCAGGACGCGCAGAACTCAAAGGCGCCGGCGCAACTCCTGGCGGACAAGGCCGCCCAATGGCTGGTGCTTGCCGCGATCGGCATCGGGCTTGCCACCTTTGCGGTGTGGTTCTGGTGGATCGGACAGTCGCTGCTGTTCGCCGTGACACTGACCATCACCGTCTTCGTGATCGCCTGCCCGGATGCGCTGGGGCTGGCTACGCCGATGGCGGTAATGGTGGGAACCGGCCTCGGCGCGGCGAACGGCATTCTGTTCAAGAACGCGTCGGCGCTGGAAGACGCCACCAAGCTCAATACCATCATCTTCGACAAGACCGGCACGCTTACCCTCGGCCAGCCGGAGGTCGTGGAGATCGTCACGGCAGAAGGGGTCACCGAGGACGGGGTGCTCACCGCCGCCGCGGCCGTCGAGCAGGGGTCGGACCATCCGCTGGCCCAGGCCATTCTGCGCCGGGCGGCCAGCCTCACCGTTGCGGCTCCGACGGGATTCGAGAGCCTCGACGGCATGGGCGCCCGCGCCGAGACCGCCGGCGGAACGGTGTTCCTCGGCAACCGGCTGCTGATGGATACCCAGAACCTCGCGCTTGGTTCCCTGGAAGCCGAGGCCACGCGCTTGCAGGGGGATGGCCGCACGGTGGTCCACGTGTCACAGGCCGCTCGCGTCATTGGCCTCATTGCCATTGCCGATGCGATCAGGCCAAGCAGTAAAGCGGCGGTGGCGAAGTTGCGCGAACGCAAGATCGAAGTGGTGATGCTGACCGGCGACAACGTTGGCACGGCCCGGCGCATTGCCGGGGATCTCGGCATCGACACGGTGCTGGCCGATGTGCTGCCGGGACAAAAGGCCGACAAGGTGAAGGAGCTGCAGGCGGCGGGGAAGAAGGTCGGGATGGTGGGCGATGGGGTCAACGACGCGCCGGCGTTGACCCAGGCAGACGTGGGGTTTGCCATCGGCGCCGGCACCGACGTCGCGATGGAAAGCGCCGATGTGGTGCTGATGAAGAGCGACCCCTACGACATCGTGGCGGCAATCGAGCTGTCGCGCGCAACACTGCGGAAGATGCACCAGAATCTTTGGTGGGCGGTCGGCTACAACGTGATCGCGTTCCCGCTCGCCGCGGGCGTCTTGTACCCATTCGTCCTGAGTCCCGAGGTTGCAGCGCTGTCGATGTCCGGCAGTACCCTCATCGTGGCGATCAATGCGCTGATGCTGAAGCGCACCAGGCTGGCGGGCATCCGTCAATCGGGCAAGACGGCGACGCCCGAGAGCGCATGAATGCTCCTTCACTCCTCCTTCACGGAAGTCTACTGATCGATCGGTAGATTGCCCTTCGGAGAATCAAAACCGTCACACTGTGGCGTACGTTTCTGCCGCGATCAGCGCGGCCGTACGCACCGCGCCGGCCCCTCCCCGTGACCGGAGCGGCTATTCCAAGGGGATAGCGGGAGTCGTACCATGTTCAGAATTCTTGCCGTGCGCAGCCTTTTTGCCGGAGCAGCCGTGATCGGGGCAGGATGCAGCTCCGGCATGATGGACCCCGATTTCGCCACCCAGCTCCTCTCGGTCAGCCCGCGCGGTGGGGCCACGGCAGTGGCCACCGCGTCGGACGTCGTGCTCAGCTTCAACCGCCCGATGATGGTCGGGGTGGAGCAGTACGTCGTGCTGCACCAGGGGGGCGTCACCGGCCTGGCGATGCCGATACAATGCAACTGGTCTGACGGCCAGCGGACGCTCACGTGCCGTCCCACCCAGCCACTGGCCCCCGCCTCCGTGTTCACCATCCACATGGGCGGTGGGATGACGGATGCCGACGGCCAGGGGGTGGGAATGGGGCAATTCGGCATGGGCATGGGCGGCCGGTGGGCCACTGGCGGTATGATGGGCAGCCAGTCGGGCATGATGGGCACCGGCTGGACGCACAGCAACGGGTCGTACGGCATGCTCTTCGAGTTCACCACGCAGTAAGCGCGGTGGAGGTCGGGCGCACGCTCAGGCGGGTGGTTTCTTGCGCTCGGCCAACTCCTTGATGTAGGACGCCACCGCTGCCATCTCCGCGGCGGTCAGTTTTCCCGTCATGGACTTCATGTCCTTGCCGAGGCCCTTCTTGAGGATCACGACGATCGAGTCGGCTGTCAGATTGGCGACGAAACCGTCCTGCCCGAGGGTCTTGATCTTCGGGTACTGTTCCTTTGCCCGTGCCGGCGGGACGCCGGTGACGCCGTGGCAGGACTTGCATTCCTTCTTGTATAGGGCCTGACCGTCGGGCTGCTGGCCCTGGAGGGTCGGGGTCGAACACGCCATCACCCCGAACGTCGAGGCGAAGAGGAGAGCACGCTTCATGGAAACTCCCA
>JANNGX010000286.1:0-17390 GCA_031404115.1 Gemmatimonadales bacterium
GTCCCGACCTTTCGGAGGCTCGTCCATGAAAACCCGTGCCGCAGCCGTTCTGCTCCTCCTCGCGCTCCCCGCCACCGCGTCCGCGCAGGCCGTCGCCGCGCTCAACCCGCTCTACCAGATGATCAAGAGCAACGTCATCAAGTCGGCCGAGCAGATGCCGGAGGCCAATTACGCGTTCAAGCCGACCCCGGAAGTCCGCAGCTTCGGCCAGCTGGTAGGCCACATGGCCAACGCGAACTTCATGATCTGCGCCACCGCCAAGGGCGAGAAGAGTCCGGGCGCGCAGGACTTCGAGAAGACCACCGAGAAGGCGGCACTGGTGAAGGCGGTCAAGGACGCCTTTGCCTATTGCGACGGGGCCTTCCAGATGTCGGACGCCTCGCTCGCTCCGATGACCGAGCTGTTCGGGATGAAGATGAGCCGGCTCACTGTCCTGATGCTCAACGTCACCCACGACAACGAGCACTATGGAAACATGGTCACCTATTTCCGCCTCAAGGGAATGGTCCCGCCGTCGAGCCAGGGCGGTTGAGCGCGGCATGATACGCTCTCTCCTGGCTGTCCTCGCCGGCCTCGGCGCCGCGGCGGGCGCCGCGGCGCAGACCGGCGCCGGTCCGGTCAACGACCTCCCGAATCCCCACCAGACCGTCGAGGGCTGGGCCCGGATGCCCCAGGGAAGAACGTGGGGATCCACCAGCGCCGTGGAGGTCGACCGGGACGGGACCAGCATCTGGGTGGCCGAGCGCTGCGGTACCAACAGTTGCGCCGGCTCCACCCTCGATCCGGTGCTCAAGTTCGACGCCGGCGGGACCCTGGTGACGAGCTTCGGCGCCGGCTTGATGCTGTCCCCGCACGGAATCTTCGTCGACCGCGACGGAAACGTCTGGGTGACCGATTGCGCCTGCACCGGCACCGCCGCCCAGCGCGGCACGCCCGGTAAGGGGCATCAGGTCTACAAGTTCAGCGCCGACGGGCAACTCCTGCTCACGCTTGGCAAGGCCGGGGGCGCGCGCGAGCCGGAATACTTCTACCACCCCAACGATGTCCTGGTAGCCCCGGACGGAAGCATTTTCGTGGCCGAGGGCCATTCGTCCGCCGCCACCGCGAACGCGCGAGTCCTGAAATTCGACAAGACGGGACGGTTCCTCAAAGCCTGGGGCACCAAGGGCGCCGGACCGGGCCAGATGGACCAGCCCCATGCCCTCGCGATGGATTCCAGGGGACGGCTGTTCGTCGGCGACCGCAGCAATAACCGGATTCAGATTTTCGACCAGGAGGGGAGCTGGCTTGCCGAATGGAGCCAGTTCAGCCGGCCCAGCGGAATCTTCATCGACGGCAACGACATGATCTACGTGGCGGATTCGGAGTCGGGCTCGGTGAATCCCGCCCACGGTGAGTGGAAGCGGGGCATCCGCATCGGCAGCGCCAGGGATGGTTCGGTGACGGCGTTCATTCCCGACCCGGTTACGAAGAGCAACGACACCAGCGCCGCGGAAGGCGTGGCCGTCGACGCGAGGGGAAACATCTACGGCGCGGAAGTCGGTCCGCGCGCCCTCAAGAGGTATATCAAGCCATGAGCGTCACCTTCAAGGTCAACGGCAAATCCGCTACCGTGGACGTTCCCCCCGACATGCCGCTGTTGTGGGTGCTGCGCGACGTCCTGGACCTCAAGGGCACCAAGTACGGCTGCGGGATAGCCCAGTGCGGCGCCTGCACCGTTCATCTGAAGGGAGTGGCAACCCGCTCCTGCGTCCTCCCGATTTCCGCGGTGGCCGGCGCGAGCGTCACCACGATCGAAGGGCTCTCCCCCGCGGGGACCCATCCGTTGCAGCGCGCCTGGGAAGAGCTCGACGTGCCGCAATGCGGCTACTGCCAGGCGGGCCAGCTCATGTCGGCGGCGGCGCTGCTTGCGAAGAAGCCGAAGCCGACCGACGCCGACATCGATACCGCGATGAACGGCAACCTCTGCCGCTGCGCCACCTATCTCCGGATCCGCCAGGCCATTCACCGCGCCGCGGGTGCGTCATGACAACCACCTCTGGAGTCAGCCGCCGCCAGTTCCTTCGGGTCACCGCGATTGCCGGCGGGGGCCTCTTGCTGGGGAGCTCGCTCGAGCGGTTCCGGGTGACCCGGCTGCTGGCGGCACAATCGGCGCCCGAGCTGAATGCCTTCATCCGCATCATGCCCGACGGCATCGTCACCATCATCGCCAAGAATCCGGAGATCGGTCAGGGAGTCAAGACCATGCTCCCGATGATCATCGCCGACGAGCTGGATGTGGACTGGGCCAGCGTGCGCATCGAGCAGGCCCCGCTGGACACGGTCCGCTTCACCGGCCAGTCGGCCGGCGGGAGCACCGCGACGCCCAACAACTGGCTGCCGATGCGCCGGGTCGGGGCCGCGGGCCGGGCCATGCTGGTGTCCGCGGCGGCGGCGACCTGGGGGGTTCCGGACACCGAATGCGAAACCGCATCAGGCGTGGTCTACCACAAGGCGAGCGGCCGAAGCCTCAAGTACGGCGAGCTGCTCGAGAAGGCCGCCACCCTGACGCCACCAGCGCTCGAGACGGTCCGGCTCAAGGACCCCAAGGACTTCAAGATCATCGGCCGGCCGGCTCGCGGGGTGGACACCCACGCTATCGTCACCGGCCTACCGATGTACGGCATCGACGTCACCGTGCCGGGCATGCTGTGCGCCGTGTTCGAGAAGTGCCCGGTGTTTGCGGGGAAGGTTGTCAACGCCAATCTCGACCTCGTGAAGGCCCAGCCGGGCGTCCGCCAGGCGTTCGTCGTCGAGGGCGGCACCGCGCTGAACGGGCTGCTCGGCGGCGTGGCGATCCTGGCGGACACCTGGTGGGCGGCCCGCAAGGCGCGTGAGAAACTCACGGTGACATGGGACGAGGGGGCGACAGCGGAACAGAGCAGCGCCGGCTTTGCCGCCCGCGCCGCCGTTCTTGCGCAGCAGACACCGCAGCGGTCGCTCCGGAAAGATGGCGAGCCGGATACCGCGCTTTCCGGGGCGGCGAAGGCGATCAGTGCCGAGTATTACTATCCCTTCCTGGCGCACGCCTCGCTCGAGCCGCAGAATTGCACCGCGCACTTCAAGGACGGCAAGCTCGAGATCTGGGCGCCCACCCAGGCACCCCAGGGCGGCCGCGTGCTGGTGGCGCGCACCCTCTCCATCCCCGAAGACAGCATCACCATCCACATCACCCGGAGCGGCGGCGGATTCGGGCGGCGGCTCAATAACGACTACATGGTCGAAGCGGCCGCCATCGCCAGGCAGGCCGGAGTCCCGGTCAAGCTGTTGTGGACCCGCGAAGACGATACCCGGCACGACTTCTACCGCCCGGCGGGGTTCCACTACCTCAAGGGCGGCGTCGATGCCGCCGGCAAGCTGGTGGCCTGGAAAAATCATTTCGTCTCGTTCGGCGAGGGAGAGCGGTTCGCCCCGAGCGCCGGGCTGGGCACCGCCGAGTTCCCCCAGCGATTCGTCCCCAACTACGCGCTCGACTGCTCGGTGATGCCCCTCGGCGTACCGACCGGCTTCCTGCGCGCGCCGACCAGCAACGGGGTCGCGTTCGTCATCCAATCCTTCATCGATGAGCTGGCCCACGCAGCGGGAAAGGACCCGGTGCAGTTCCGGCTGGATCTGCTCGCGGCCGGTCAGGCTGGTGAGGGCATGAACGCCGAGCGGATGCGCGGCGTGCTGGAGCTGGTCGCCGAGAAATCCGGCTGGGGCACCCGCAAGCTTCCGCGGGGCACCGGCATGGGCGTGGCGTTCCACTACAGCCACCGGGGCCACTACGCCGAGGTGGTCCAGGTCACCGTCACCCGGCAGGGCGTGGTGAAGGTGGACAAGGTGTGGGCGGCGGGGGATATCGGGAGCGAGGTCATCAACCCGCTGAACGCCGAGAACCAGGTACAGGGCTCGGTGCTGGACGGCATCGCCGAGGCGCTGGCGCAGGAAATCACCATCGAGAAGGGCCGCGCGGTCCAGAGCAACTTCCACCAGTTCCCACTGCTGCGACTGACCCAGGCGCCGCCGGTCGAGGTGTTTTTCCGGAAAACCGATTTCCCGCCGACCGGACTGGGCGAGCCGGCGCTGCCGCCGGTGGTCCCCGCGCTGTGCAACGCGATCTTCGAGGCAACCGGCAAGCGGATTCGCTCGCTGCCCATCAGGAAGCACGATCTCACGTGGAGCTAACCGGGAGCAGGCCATGGACGACAAGCAGACGGTAACGCGGCGGCGGTTCGTCGGCGGAGTCACCTCGGCCCTGGGCCTGCTGACGCTCAAACCGGGCCAGCTCCTCTCCCAGGGTGCGGCCCAGGCGTCCCGGGCCCAGACCACGGTGGAGGAGTACGACCTGCTCGCCAAGCTCGCGAACAACGAGAATCCCTATGGCCCGCCCGAATCGGTGATGAAGGCCATGACGGGCGCGTTCAAGTACTCCAACCGGTACGGCTATCCCGACGGGGGGATCACCGCGGCGATCGCCAAGCACCACGGCGTGGAGCGTGAGAACATCATGCTGGGCGCCGGCTCCGGAGAAATTCTGGATGTGGCGTGCACCGCGCTGCTTCAGGGAGACCGGAAGATCGTGAGCGCGGACGTGTCGTATGACGTGCTGTTCCAGCATGTCACCGCGCTCAAGGCCGACCAGATCAAGGTGCCGCTGCTGCCGGATTTCCGGCAGGACATTCCCGGCATGATCGCCGCGGTCAAGGCCAACTACCGCGACGTCGGCATGGTATACCTGTGCAGCCCGAACAACCCCACCGGACGGATCGTGACGAAGCAGGAGGTGGCCCAGCTGCTGGACGGGATCCCATCGGACGTGCCGGTGCTGATCGACGAGGCGTATTTCCATTTCGTGGACGACCCGAACTACGCTACCGCGGTCCCCTATGTGCTCGCGGGACGCCAGGTCATCGTGGCCCGCACCTTCTCGAAGATCGCGGCGCTGGCCGGGATGCGGCTGGGCTATGCCATCGCGCCCCGGCCGATCCTGCAGCGAATGCGGCCGTACGCCGTCGGCAGCATCAACGCCATCGTGAAGTGGGGCGGCGTCGCGGCGCTGACCGACACCACGTCGCAGGCATGGGTCAAGAAGACCACCATCGAGCTCCGGGCCCGGACCGGCGCCGCGCTCACCGCGCACGGCTATACGGTGGTGCCATCGGACGCGAACTTCTTTCTGGTGCACCTCCGCCGGCCGGTCCAGCCGGTCGTCGAGGAGTTCCGGAAGAAGGGCGTGCTGGTGGGTCGACCCTTTCCGGGGCTTCCCGAGCACCTCCGCGTGTCGGTCGGCACGGCGGACGAGATGAACCGCTTCACCGTGGCGTTCAAGGAAATCTTCCCGGCCCCATGAGCGACCGTTCGTCCCACGATGTGACGCTGTTGCTCACCCGCGTCAACGCGGGCGACCCGAGCGCGCCGGGCCGGCTGCTCGAGCTAGTCTATGAAGATCTGCGGCATCTCGCTTCGGCGTACATGCGGGATGAGCGTGACGATCACACGCTGCAGGCCACCGCCCTGGTTCACGAGGCGTACCTGCGCATGGTGGACTGGAAGAACGTTACCTGGGAGAGCCGGGCCCAGTTCTTCGCCGTGGCGGCCCAGGTGATGCGCCGCGTCCTGGTCGACCATGCGCGTCACAAGAACGCCGCCAAGAGCGAAGGCGGCCAGCAGAAGCTGACCCTCGACGACGCGGTGAGTTTCGCCGACGAAAAAGATTTCGACGTCCTGGCGCTGGAAGACGCCCTGCTGAGTCTGGAGAAGCTGGACCGGCGGCAGGCGCAGATCGTCGAGCTGCGCTTCTTCGGCGGCCTGTCGATCGAGGAAGCGGCCCACGTGCTCAAGATTTCTCCGGCCACCGTCAAGCGCGAGTGGGTGATCGCCAAGGCCTGGTTTCAGCGCGAGCTCCGTCAGACCCGCGAGCCCTGACCCTCCATGCAGCCGCAGGAATGGCAGCGAATCAAGGAGGTGCTGGCCGCGGCGCTCGACCGGCCTGCCGGGGAACGCGCCGAGTTTCTGGACGAGGCCTGCGGTACCGATGACGCCCTGCGCCGGGAAGTCGATTCGCTGCTTTCAGCCCACGAAGAGCCCCAGAATCTGCTGGAACGCCACTCTATCGATCTCCATGCCCGCCTGCAACGCGCCACCCCTGGCTATGTGGGCCGGCATTTCGGCCCTTACCGCATCGTGCGAGAGATCGGCCGGGGCGGTATGGGCGCCGTCTTCCTGGCCGAGCGGGCCGACGGCGCATTTCAGCAGCAGGTGGCCCTCAAGATCATTCGCCAGGGCGTGGCCGACGGGGAGCTGGAGCGCCACTTTCGGCGGGAACGGCAGATTCTGGCGTCGCTGAACCACCCGAACATCGCCAAGCTCCTGGATGGCGGCGTGTCGGAAACCGGTGAGCTCTTCCTGGCCATGGAGTTCATTGCCGGCGAGCCGTTGATGGATTTTGTCGGGCATCACGAGCTGACGGTCGAGGATCGCCTGCGGCTGTTTGTGAAGATCTGTCACGCCGTGTCGTTTGCCCACCAGCGCCTGATCATCCACCGGGACCTCAAGCCGTCGAACATTCTGGTCGCCGCGGACGGCGAGCCCCGGCTGCTGGATTTCGGGCTGGCCAAGCTGTCGGAGCCGCTTCCGGCGGAGGGCGAGGCGAGCGAGAAGGAACCGACCGAGACGGCGTTCCGCGCTTTCACTCCGGCGTATGCCGCGCCCGAGCAGATCCTGGGGAGGACGGTGACCACCGCTTCGGACGTCTTCAGTCTGGGCGTCATCCTGTACGAGCTGCTGACCCGGGAGAAACCCTTCCACTTCGAGGGGAAGGGGCTCGACGATATCATCAAGACCGTCACCACCGGCGAGCCCTCCGCGCCCAGCCGTGCCGTCAGATCGGGCGACCCCCACCTCGCGACGCGCCGCCGTGAGCTCAAGGGCGACCTGGACACCATCACGCTCAAGGCCCTGCAGAAAGACCCGGCCCGCCGGTACCAATCGGTCGCGGACCTGGCCGAGGACATCGAGCGGCACTTCGACCATCTGCCGATTGCCGCCCGGCCCAATACCCTGTCGTACCGCGCGTCGCGCTTCTACCACCGCAACCGGATCGCGGTCGCGGCCGCGGGATTGATCCTGCTCGCGATCATCGCAGGTATGACCGTCGCATTCGGACAATACCGGAACGCCCGGCGGGAAAGCGCCAAGGCCGACGTGATCAATGCCTTCCTGCAGAACGTGCTGATGACCGGAAACCCCGGCGGCGGGCGCAAGGGCTTTCAAAGCACCATCGCCGACGTCTGGCTGGACGCGGAGGCGCGGCTGGACGCCGGGGAGCTGGCCAATCAACCGGAGGTCCGGGCCGAGCTCCGGCAGGTCGTCGGCTCGGGGTACATCTCGCAGGGCAACTACGTCGCGGGCGAGCGGAACATCCGGCGCGCCTTGGCCGAGCAGACCCGGCTCCACGGCGCCGGCAGCCCCGAGCTGCTCCAGTCGGAGTTCATTCTTGCGGCATTGTTTTTCGCGAGAGCAGAGTACGACAGCGCCGAGAGTATCTTCGGGCCGAAGCTCGACCTCCTGCGCAGCGCGTACCGGGAAAAGAGCGTCGGCCACGCGCTCCTCACGCAGGCCCTGAGCGACTACGCGGTGATGCAGCGCGCCCGAGGCAATGCCGTCCAGGCCGAGACGCTGCTTCGCGAGAGCCTGCCCATCAGTCTGGAGCATGGGGACGAGGCCCAGGCGGACCTGGTCCGCACGCTGCTCACCCTCATCCTGATCGATCGGGGCAAATTCGACGAGGCCGAGGGTTTCCAGCGGGCCGCCGTCGCCAAGCATCGCGGCGCGGCCCACGAGACGCCGGAGTTCTGTGCTGCGCTGACCCTGCTGGGCATCATTTTGATGGAAAAAAGCGATCTGGCCGGTGCCGATACCAGCCTGCGCGAGGCCGAGGGCATGTACCGGAAGCTCTATGGGCCGAATTTCATCGCGATCTACGACAACCTCCGGCTGCAGGCCCAGGTCGCATACCTGGCCGGGAGGTACCGGGAGGCCGGCGCGAAGATCGAGCAGGTCCTCCAGAATTATCGCCGTAACTCCAATCCCAAGTACATCAGCTTTGCCACAGCGCTGACCGTCCAGGGGCTCATACTCAATCGGCTCGGCAAGGGCGCTCAGGCGGAACAGGCGCTCCGCGAAGCAGTCGAACTGCGGGAAGAGAACCTTCCGGCGGCGCATTTCATGACCGCGCTGACCCGGGGCGCGCTGGGCGAGATCCTGACCGCGCAGAAGCAGTACGCCGAAGCCGAGCCGCTCCTGCTCGAAAGTCATGCCAGTCTGGAGCGCTCGCAGGGAACCGGCAATCCCCGCACCCTGCTCGCGCTGCAGCGCCTGGCTATTCTCTACGAGAAGTGGGGTAAGTTGCAGACCGCGGGCGAGTATCGCCGCAGGATATTCGGAACCAAGAGTTGACGACCCACCATCCATCGAGGGAGAAGGGCAATGGGCAAGACCACTGTCGGCCAGGAAAACTCAGACCCGATCGAGCTCTACTACGAGGATCACGGCGCCGGCAAGCCGGTGGTGCTGATTCACGGGTGGCCGCTCTCGGGTGCATCGTGGGAAAAGCAGGCCTCGGCGCTGCTCGGCGCAGGACACCGGGTCATCACCTACGATCGCCGGGGCTTCGGCAAGTCCAGCCAGCCGACCTGCGGCTACGACTACGACACCCTGGCCCGGGATCTGGACCGGATCATGACCACGCTCGATCTCCGCGATGCCGCGCTGGTCGGCTTCTCGATGGGCGGCGGGGAAGTGGCGCGCTACCTGGGCCTCTACGGATCACAGCGGGTGAGCAAGGCGGTTTTCATCGCGGCGATTCCGCCGTTTCTCCTCAAGACGGCTGACAATCCGGACGGCGTCGACGGAGCCGTCTTCGAGGGAATCAAGAAGGCCCTCGTCGCGGACCGGCCGGCGTTTCTCTCGGAGTTTCTGAAGAACTTCTATAATGTCGACGAGCTCGGGGGCAAGCGAATCAGCAACCAGGCCGTGCACCAGAGCTGGATGGTGGCGGCGGGCGCTTCGCCCACGGGCACACTCGAGTGCGTGACGGCGTGGGGCACCGACTTCCGAAAGGACCTGGCCGATATCAAGGTGCCCACGCTGGTGATTCACGGGGATGCCGACAGGATCCTTCCCATCGCCGCCACGGGAACCCGACTCCACGAGGCCGTCAAAGGAAGCCGATTTGTCGTCGTGGCGGGGGCCCCGCACGGCATGCTCTGGACCCACGCCGACAACGTGAACTCCGCGCTGCTCAAGTTTCTCAAGTAGCCGCTAGGGCAGCCGGAGCGCCACCAGCGAGGTCGTCTCGCCGGCGCCGGTCGCGAAGACGATGTACTGCCGTCCCTCGTGCAGGAATGTCATCGGCACCGCCGTGGTGCGCGAGGGAATCTCCAATGCGCCCACCTGCTTCCCGGTCGCCTTGTCCACCGCGTAGAGCATCGGTGTGGACCCCTGCACGCCGCCGCTCCGGCCGGTCCCGTAGATCACCAGCGTTCTGGTGGTGAGTATCTGGGCCTGACCCCGGCTCGACCCCGGTGGCAGCGTCACCCCGGCAAACAACGGGTCCTTGCTGGTAACGGCCGGCTGGCCGCCGTTCGAGGTCCACCAGGTCTTCTCGCCCGAGTTGAGATCGTACGCCGTGATGCCGCCGAACTGCCTCGGCTTGAGAATAGACACGCCGCCGATCTGGGTCGGCGGGGCCCGGTCGTCGAAACTGCCGCCCTTGTCGGCCGGAGCCTGGTAACCCGCCGGCGGCGGCAACGCCCCGATCAGTCCGCAATTATCGCGCGGAGAGCTGTAGCGGAACTCCGAGCAGGGATCCTTCTTGAGCGTGATGGCGCTGAGCCCGGTGAGCGCGGCCACGTACAACAGGCCGGTCTCCGGGTCCACGGAGGCGCCGCCATCGATGTTCACTCCGCCGCTCGCGCCCGGCGCGTACCAGGAGCACCTGAGCCGGCTGGTTCCGTCCCCCGCCGACCCGGGGATGTAGTACGGCCCCATGCGGCACTGCTGCGCGAGCTTGAGGGCGGAATCCCTGATGGCCGGGGTGTAGTCGATCAGGTCTTCCGCGACGAGCCCCTGCTGCGAGTACGGAGCGGGCTTCGAGGGAATCGGCTGGGTGGCCGCCGTCTGTTCGCCGGGCACGTCGCTCTGGAGCACCGGCGTTTCCACGATCGGCCAGACCGGCTCGCCGGTGGCGCGATCGAGGACGTAGGTGAATCCCTGCTTGGTGGTCTGCGCGATCACCTTCCGGCGCTTCCCGTCCACCGTCACATCCATCAGGTTGGGCGCCATCGGCGTGTCGTAGTCCCAGATGTCGTGGTGCACCATCTGGTAGTGCCACTTCCGCTTGCCGGTCTTCACGTCGATCGCGACCAGGCTGTTCCCGAAGAGATTGGCTCCCGGACGATGGCCGCCGTACTCGTCCATGAGCGGCATGCCGACCGGGATGTACACCAGGCCCAGCTCCGGATCGGCGGAGTAGGTGGCCCAGGCGTCGTTCTTCCCCACCCCTTCGGTCCCGATCTTCGAACCGTTCTTCCAGGTGTCGGCGCCATACTCGCCGGGCTGGGGCACCAGGTTGAATTTCCAGAGCTGCTTCCCGGTGTGCACATCGAATCCGCGGATGTATCCGGGAATGTTGCGCACCCGGATCGGGTAGTATCCGTGGATCGACGAATTGCCCACCACGATCACGTCGTTCACGATGATGGCGGGGGAGCTGTTGGCGATCTGGCCCAGGGCCGGGTCGATGCCGATGGTGCCGTCGGCGCCGGTCTTGGTGACGGGATCCCAGGTCTCGCCCGGGCGGGCCCGCCGCGCCGGGGCGGCGTCGCTGATGACGAGCGAGCCCGAGTCGTCCACCGCGAGCGGCACCAGGGGGAGGCCGAGCCCGTCCTGCAGGTCCACTACGCCGCGCTTGCCGAATTTCGGATCCGGGGCGCCGGTCTTCGCGTCGAGCGAGGCCATGTGATACCCGGGCGTGACCACGATGACCCGTTCCTCCCGGCCGTCGGTCCAGTAGGCCAACCCGCGTCCGGCAAACTGGCGCGGGGCCTTTCTCCAGCGAATGCCTTCGTCCAGGCGCCACAGCCAGAGCGTCTCGCCGGTGGCGGGATCCAGCGCGGTCGCGACCCGGCGGGTGGTGGCCACGGTGAAGAGCCGGCCGTTGGCGTAGAGCGGCGTGGTGCGGTAGTACTCGTCGCTGCCGAACGCCCCGGCCTTCCACTGCCAGGCGATCTTGAGCGAGTTGAAGTTGCCGGCGTTGATCTGGTCGAGGGGGGAATACCGGGTGCTCCACAGGTCCGCGCCCCAGACTCGCCACTCGCCGGGCACGTTGCCCCGCGCGCCGGCTTGCACCTGGGCTGCCGTTGAGCCCGGCAACAGCACGATGCAGAGTATGCAGAGTACGCGGATTGCACGGAGGAACCGAGGCGCAGCGGAAACAGTCGCGATACAAGACGGCATAGTGCGATCACCTCGGCTGGGTGGAATCTCGCTTGGCGGCAATTTCAATCCGGATCTTCTTGAGCGCGGTCGAGTCGGCCGGGAGCTCACTCAGGCCCCCGGGCATTCCGTTCATCTGGAGCAGATACGCCACCAGGCCGGCATACTCCACCGGCGTGAGGCTTCCCGGTTCGCTCTTGGGCATTGATTCGCTGACATAGCGATACAGATCCCAGAGCAGCCGCCCCTCCCAATTCGCGACGAACATCGGACCGGCGTGCGAAGCCTGGGTGTGACAGCTGGCGCAATTCATCTGGTAGACGCCGCGTCCCCGGAGGGCCTGCTCCGCGGTATAGACCCCGGCGCGCGTGGCGCGTATCGAATCGGCGGCTGTCTGCTGGGCGGCAGCGGTGGCGGGTACCGCCAGCATACCCGCGGTCACGAGAAGGCGCAGTGCAGCCCGCACTACTGCTCGACTCCCACCGTGGGCTCGCCCCTGGGGGCCACCGGTGCGATCCGCCGGACCAGCCGGTACATCAGCCATCCCATTCCCCCGACGATCAGGATCAGCATCAGCGCTCGCAGCGCGCCCGCCACGGTGACGGTGTCAAGTCCCGGCCATTGGAACCGGTATTCCTGGAGCGTCGACGCCCGCTCGGTCAGCCAGTGCCATGCGGTGTGAGCCACGATCGCCGACAGCACGATAATGCCGATCCGCTCCGGCACCCGCTGAAACAGCCAGACGAGCACCGGCACGGCCAGGAGCAGGACGAACAACTGGCCCAGCTCGACGCCCAGGTTAAACGAGAGCAGCGAGGCGGCCAGATGGCCCCCGGCGAACTGGAGCGATTCCCGGAGAAAGAAGGAGAATCCGAAGCCGTGAATCAAGCCGAACCCGAAGGCCAGGACCCAGCGCCGCTCCATCCGGGCGCCCACGATGTTCTCGAACGCCATGTACACGATCGATAGCGCGATCAGGGTCTCGATGAGCGGCGCGAACCAGAGCCCGCTCGGTGCAAGCCCCAGGGTCGAGGCGATCAGGGTGATCGAGTGCGCCACCGTGAAGGAGGTGACGATCGCCACCAGCGGCCGGAACCGCCGGACCGGGATCACCAGGCACAGTAGAAAGAGCAGGTGGTCGAGCCCGTCCAGGATATGGACGAACCCCAGCTTCACGAACCGAAGCGCCGCATGGTGCCACCGGGGATCGAGCCGGACCAGCCCCGGATCGCCGGTGAACTGGTAGGCGCGCTCGGCTCCGCCCGGCGGCAGGAACCGGAGCACAGTGGTAGTCCGGATTCCCAGGCGTGCCAGTGCGGGCCGCACCGAGAAGCTCGCGCTGTCCGAGAGAATCGGGTATTCCAGCAGCACATCGAGCATCCCCTGCTGCCAGACCAGCTCGGTCTCGGGCGGCAGCGGCGGGCCGGTGATGTTGCGCACCGCGTCCCCGTAGTTCTCGAACGACCGGTCGGCCGGCAGCGACACCCGGGCCGCGGCGATCCGCGGGTCCGCCAGGACGGTGCCGTTCTCGGTGAGCTCGATTCCGCCCACGATCCAGAGCCGGGCCGCGTCCACCAGCTCCGGCCCGAGCCGCGCGAGATCGAGGAATCCCTCCCCCTTCTGGGGGAACTCCATGTCCCGCATCGCCGCGAGGGGCACGCGCACCGCCACCCGCAGCACCCGCCCCTCGGGCCGGATGAACGCCAGCACGGTTACCCGCGACGGCACTTCGTGCGCGACCGCGAGAAGCGGACTCAGGAGCGACAGCCCCGCCGTCAGGATGGCGGCCAGGCCCCGCCGGGATGTTCGCGGGTGCATGGCGAGAGTATACTCTTTCCCGCCCCTCGAGGCAGGGGCCGCCGTTCCGACAAGGAGAACCGGATGAATCGCAACCGCAGCGTGATGCTGGGGGTCGGGCTCGTGGCCCTGATCCTGGCGCTCGGCGTGGGCCAGGCCGTGTTGGAAGCCACCCAGGGCCAGGCGGTGGAAGCGCCGAGGTTCGAGGTGGACCCGTTCTGGCCGAAACCGCTCCCCAATCACTGGATCCTGGGCTCGACCATCGGCGTGGGGGTAGACTCGAAGGACCACGTCTTCATCGTGCACCGCGGCCTGTCGACCCTGGAGCCGCGCACCGAGGCGGGGTCGGCGTCGAATCCGCCCACCAGCGAGTGCTGCGCCCCCGCCCCGCCGATCCTCGAGTTCGATCCCGAAGGCAACCTCGTCAACTCCTGGGGCGGTCCGTCGGCTGAGTACCTGTGGCCGCTTTCCAATCACGGCATCGCGGTGGACCACAAGGACAACGTCTGGATCGGCGGGAACGGCCGCGACACCTCCCGGACCGATTCCCAGATCCTCAAGTTCGCCCATGACGGCCGTTTCCTGATGGCGCTCGGCGCACCCAACCAGCCGTCCAACAGCAACAGCATGGAGCACTTCGGGCGGGTGGCAAAGATCTCGTTCGACGCCGCGGCCAACGAGGCCTACGTCTCGGACGGCTATGGCAACAAGCGGGTGGCCGTGCTCGACATGGACACCGGAAAGATCAAGCGCTACTGGGGCGCCTATGGCCACAAGCCGGACGATGCGAATCCGGGACCGTACAATCCCGATGCCCCGCTGGCCCAGCAATTCCGCAATCCGGTGCACTGCGCCGAACCGAGCAACGACGGGTTCGTCTACGTCTGCGACCGGCCCAATGACCGGATCCAGGTGTTCCGGAAGGACGGCACCTTCGTGAAGGAGGAGCGGATCGCCCCGCTCACGCGAGGCGACGGATCGGTGTGGGACATCGCCTTCTCGAAAGACCGCGAGCAGAAGTTCATCTTCCTGGCCGACGGAAAGAACGAGAAGGTGTACGTGATGGACCGGCAGTCGCTGCAGATTCTCACCAGCTTCGGCGACGGCGGGCGTCAACCGGGCCAGTTCTTCGCGGTGCACAGCATCGCGACCGACTCGAAGGGCAACATTTACACCACCGAGACCTACGAAGGAAAGCGGGTGCAGAAGTTCGTGTACCAGGGCCTGCGCCGGGTCACGGCCAGGAACCAGGGCACCGTCTGGCCGAACCGTCCCTGATCGTCAGTCATTCCACTCGAAGTCCGGAGACCATACCATGCAGGCTCGTTTCAGCGCTGTGCTCGTTCTGCTGGCCCTTCCCGCGGCGGCGTCCGCGCAGACGGTGGCCACGCTCAATTCGCAGTACCAGACCGTCAAGGGATATCTCATCAAGTCCGCCGAGCAGATGCCGGCGGAGAACTATTCCTTCAAACCGGTGGCCACGGTGCGGAGTTTCGGCCAAATCGTCGCACACCTGGCCAACGAGAATTTCGATATCTGCGCCGCGGCCAAGGGTGAGAAGAGCCCGCGGGTGCAGGACTTCGAGAAGGATACGGAGAAGGCGGCGCTGGTGAAGGCCCTCAAGGACGCGATGGCCTACTGTGATCCAATCTATGCCATGCCGGACAAGGCGTTCGAGGGTGACACCGAGCTCTTCGGCATGAAGATGAGCCGATTGGGCGTGCTGGCCCTCAACACCACCCATGATTTCGAGCACTACGGAAATTTTGTGACGTATCTGCGGATCAAGGGGCTGGTGCCGCCGTCGAGCCAGGGCACCGGGATGTAAGGCCGCTGGCCCCTCGACTCAGGGTTTGAAATCAGGGCTCGATGAGAAAGTAAACCGAGGCGACCGACGCGATCGCGGCGCCGGCTTGCAGCGCCAGCACCGGCAACGCCTGGCGGGGATTCCGCGGCAGCCACTTGAAGGCGAAGAAGGCGATGACGGGGACCTGCCCGGCCATGAGGAGCTGCCAGAGGTGGGCGAGGGTGCCTTCGTCGGCTTCGTAGACGATGCCGGCCGCGGCGTAGTGGACCAGGACCATGGAGACCCCGATCAGGGACATCACCACCGGGATCCAGGCGCTGGGGTGCTTTAGGATGGAGGGGCTCACGGGTCCGCGGGCGGCTCCAGGTTACGTGGACGCCGGGCCCTGATCCGCATAGCCCCGCCCGATCAGCGACAGCACCAGGCCAATCGCGCTCAGACCCGTGATCACCAGGGCCGGAATCCTCGCGCCCGACGTCCCGGCGAGCACGAGCGGCTTCACTTCCGACAGGACTCTCGAGCCGAGGTACTGCGCGACGATCACGACATACATGAGAGGGATCATCGCGCGATACCGAAGCAGGACGAGGACAAAGAGCGAGCCCAGGAGCAGTTGCTCGAGTCCCATCCGCGCGAAGAGCCCGACGATGTTCTGCGCGGCGGAGGATGAATAGGTATCGAGGGGAATCGTGGAGATCGACTGCGCACCGCCGTCCGCCGTGAGCAGGTGGGTGAGGCTCATCGCCACCTTCTGAAGGGTGATCGGAACGAAGAGCCAGAGCGCCAGGCGGTGACCGCGGTAGCGGTTGTCGATGCGGGCAGGGAGGATCCGGCTCAGCATGGTCATTCGGATCCGGCATACGATTCCAGGAAGCCGCAGCGTTCACATCGATAGGTCATCACGGCGTGGTGGTCCCGACCCTTGGTCTTCAGTCCGCTCCAGAAGCTGCGTTCCGGATTCCCTTCGATCCACTCGGGGCTGGCCGGCATGTTGTAGTGTGCCTTGTCCACAATGAAGCCGGGCTCCATACGGCCGGCACACTTGGGACAATCGGTGGCAGGTGAGTGCATGGGATCTCCCTACGCCGCTTCCACGCGGCCCACATCGTTACCCGGCTCGCCGAGGAACTCCACCCACGCCTTCTTCATGCAGGGGTAGTGCGTCGCCGCCTCCACCAGGTCCAGGAACGCGCGCAGGTTCTGTTCGAAGCGGGCGGCGAGCTGTCCGTCGGCGAACCCTCCGCCGTCGCTGAAGGCCTTGTGGGCCTGGGCCAGGGAGAACATATCCGGATAGACCCTCGCGCCCAGGTGTTCCAGGGGAATGCGCAGCGACCAGAGTCCGCGGTTGCCGCCCGCCATGGAGGGAGACGCGGACATGAGCAGCCCGTGACGCGCGTTGAACGGCTGCGGCCGGATGCGTGACACCCAGTCGATCGCGTTCTTCAGATAGCCCGGCATGGACGCGTTGTACTCGGGGGTGGCGATGACGAAGGCATCGCAGGCCTCGAGCCGGCGGTGCAGCTCCCGCGAGCCCGTTGGGAATCCCGGCGCGGCTTCGACGTCCTGGTTGTACGACGGGCCGTCGAATTCGTGCATCGTGGCCCAGTCGACAGTGGCCCCGGCTGCCTCGAGGACCGAGCGCGCGAGCTGGGCCAGCCGGGTGTTCATGGCATCCGCCCGCAGCGAGGCGGAGAAGAGCAGCACGCGGACGGCGGGTTTGGCCATGCTATGACCCTCGATCTGGGTGGTGCGCAAGATATCCCGGACCCGCGCAGCAGGGCCATTCGAGACGTATATCTTGACATCAAGATACTTCACATATAGATTCATTGCCGGGATCCCGCACCGGGAGAGAGCATGAGCAAGGCCCGACAAGCCACCACCGGCACCCATACCTGGCTGGTGCTGATGAAGGCGCATCGCTCACTCATGCGTCACGCTGAGCGCAGCTTCCAGGCGGATGACATCTGCCTCTCCGATTTCGTCGTGCTGGAGATGCTCCTTCATAAAGGACCCCGGAAGGTCAACGACATCGGTCGCAAGGTTGCGCTGACCAGCGGAGCGATCACCACCGCCGTCGATCGGGTGGAACAGCGTGGGCTGGTGGCCCGCACCTTCGATCCCGAAGATCGCCGCGCCCGCATCGTGACGCTGACGCCGAAGGGCGAGACCTTGATTCGCCGGATATTCGCCAGCCACGTGCGGGCCATGGAACGGGCGACCAGCGGACTCAGCGCCGCGGAGCGCCATAGACTGGTAACCCTGCTCA
>JANNGX010000287.1:0-4400 GCA_031404115.1 Gemmatimonadales bacterium
CGGCCGCTCTACGAGCAGTGGACCTCGAGTTACGATGGCTCGCCCGCGGGAGTGGCCCGGAACGAGGCGCGCATCCACCGCCTCGCGCCGCTCTACGCCGTACTGTACGCGCTGGTGGCCACGATTGTGGCCTTCGACGGAATCATGGCGCTGCAGCCCCACTGGTTCTCGAACCTGCTGGGTGGGTGGTACTTCATGGGGTCGTTCCTGGGCGCCCACACCATGCTGGCACTGCTCATGTTCTATGGGCGCCGCCAGCTGGGCATCGTGGACCTGGTAACGCCCAAGCAGCGCCATGATCTGGGCAAGCTCTGTTTCGGGTTCACGGTGTTCTGGGCCTACCTGATGTGGGCCCAGTTTCTGGTGATCTGGTATGGCAACTTGCCGGAAGAGACCGGCTTCGTGTTTGCCAGGCTCTGGGGCCCGTGGCGGCCCATAGGCGCCACGGTGCTGATTGGGATGTTCCTGATCCCGTTCTGGGGGTTCCTGTTCGTCAAGGCCAAGAAGTCCCCCTTCTTCCTCTCGCTCTTCGCGACGGTGAGCCTTTCGGCGCTCTGGCTCGAGCGGTACCTCCTGGTGACGCCGTCCGTCACCATCGAGGCTGGGCCGGTGTTCGGGATCCCCGAAGCGGGCCCCCTGCTTGCCTTCCTGGGCTGCTTCCTGCTGGCCTACGGAATGTTCGCGCGGACGTTCCCGATGGTGTCGCCCCGCCTGGCTCAGATTACGCTGGCGGAGGAGAAGAAGCACGGGCACTAGGCGGACAAAAAACGGCCCCGAAGCGATTCGGGGCCGTGAATGTTCCTGGCGAACCGTCGGCCTATCGGATCGTCGCCAACTTGGCCAGCGCATTGAGTGAATCCGTCGTCAGTCGGCCGGTCACCGCCATCATCCGGTTGTTCCGCCGAACGGTGCCACGGTCGTCGATGTAGTCGGGCGGAGTGCGGCTCAGTGTGCTCGAGCGCACGTCAGGCATGGACTGGCGCTGCAGCAGGTCGGTCACCTTGGCCACCGGGCCCTCGATGCTCTGGATTACTTCGCCCGAGGCGTCCTGTTGCGCAACGATCACCATGGGCCGTTCACCGGGGCCGCCGGGCTGCAGCAATACGCCCACGACGGGCATGCCCTCGATGAACGGCAGGCCGCTTCCCGCGATCTGTAGTGCTTCTTCCCACTGGACCGATCGCCAGATATGCGCGTATGGCGAGCGGGAAACCGTGCCGGCTACCGGAGTTTCGTCGAGATTTCTGTCCACCCGCGTCGGCAGGACCGACGAGATGAATCGCACGACCGGCGCCGGCATGATCTCGGCCTGGACGCGCCGAGTCGACGCCGGACGAAGCCCGACGTCCCTGGTGTTCGGCCGCGGGACCGCAATTTCCTCCGGCGCCGGCGTGAATTCGGCAGCGGGGGCCATGGTGGCCAGTGGAATGGCGGTGACGATCGGGGCTGTCGCTGCCAGTGTCTCCGCCGGTGGCTGAGCCACTCGGGGATCGAGAATACTGCGTCCTGTCCAACCGGTGCCGATGGCCGCCGCGACGCCCGCCGCCCAGATGGCGGCACGGCGAGCACTGCGCTGCCATCGCGAAAATGATGGCATCCCGATCCGGCGCGCCTCGAGAGAGGCGTATGGGGGCGGAATGATCAGCGAACGCGGCGTCAGGTGCGCGAGGAGCGCCGTGGTCCGGTCCCGAAGCGCGGCGTTGGCATCCCGGCGGTCACTGCACCGGGCGCACTCAGCCATGTGCGTCTCGATTTCGACGCACTGGGACCGGCTGAGTGCCTGGTCCAGATATGGATGGAGCTCTTCGTCAGGAACGTGCCGCATCAGCCGTGTATTCCGTTCGGTCATAGGCCTCGATCAGTCGCTTCCGAGCCCGTGCAAGTGTCGTACCCACCGCCCCAACCGCCAGCCCAGTCTGTGCCGCAATTTCGGGATAACTGAGACCCCCGTCCCACAACAGCAGGACATCCCGGTCCCGCTCGGTCAGCGCCGCCAATGCCCCGTTCACCTGGGCCCACCGCTCGTCCCGCTCGACAGTTTCGTCCGCCGAAGGGTCCGGAGTGGACAACGGGACGGGATCGTCCTTGAGCAGCGTAAGGTGTTTCTTGCGTCGGATCGCCGCACGAGCTTCGTCACGCGCGAGATTGGCCGCGACGGCAAAGATCCACGCGCGGGGTTTTTCGGGCCGATGCGCCATGGCGCGAATAAAAACTTCCTGCGCGAGGTCTTCGGCGCGGTCGGCATCCCAGATCTTGCGATATAGAAAGCGCACAACGGCCGCGTAGTGCGTCGTGTAGAGTCGTTCCAGGTCGTCCATGAGGTGCGGTCTCCCCTCGCGTTGCGCCTGACCCCGTTGGGAGGTAGGACGCATCCGAGTTTGAATAGTTGCACAGGGTGGAAGGTGAACATTATTTCACCGCAAATACACACCCTGGATGCATTGTCTCCCCGCCCGCCGGCCACTCGCTGCACAGGTCGGGTTTGGCGGGGCGCCCGTCCGAACGTGTCCGCCCATGTAACCCACAACTGATCCCATCTTCCCTCAAGAACCCACAGGCCGAAATCAGCTCAGCGCTCAGGGAGAAGGGACTCTCCCGGCTGATTTTGCAGAGCTGTGGCGACCGTCGAGCGCGAATCAATGCCTCCAACCGTCGCTCGCGGGTGGTGCACATTAGCTCAATTTGAAGATCTCTGCAACAGGCCGCACCGCGTCGATTGTCGGCAGTTCTACAAACTGCTGTGGCACAAGGATTTACGCTTTGTTGTACCGGCAGCGATCGGGGGGGAGGACGGGGCGGGCTGAGCGTCCGACTGACCAGATGCCCTCCATCCACGATGCGGAATCGGTCCTTTCCAAGCTGTCGTGGAGCCCTCTCCGGACTTCGGACAGGGGGGGCTCCGGTGAATCCATGTGCGCCGCATCGCGCGGGCTGGCCGGGGCCAGCTTCGGACAGGTAGCGGCACGGCACGTGGAGCTCGGCGGCCACGTAGAGGTCGTCGTCGTCGTCCCAGAGATCGGAGAGAAACGTGATCCGTTCGGTGTGTCCCATGAGCCAGGTCGACTCGTGGTCCGCGGAACTGGGTCCGTCATCGAGCGTGGAGACCCGCAGGATGACTTTGAGCCCGCGACAGTGGGCCCCCATCGCGCGGCACGCTGGCGGAGTGGGCCCCGACGGTGGTAGCATCGGGCAAAGATATCAGGAGGCGCGGGATACGGCGTGGGATGCATGGCATTACGCCTGCGCAATGTGTATGTTGTGAACTTGTTCACAAGGGCTTCGACCGGGCGGTCGGGGCCGACGAATGGGCTTAGCCGATATCAATCAACCAGGTTTGGGAGGCGGGAAGGCGATGAAGATCATTTCTGTGGTGGCCGGGCTGGCATGCGTGCTGGCTTCATGCGGTGGCGACAAGGATGCGACTCCGGCGGCCGACACCACTCAGGTTGCGGCGCCTGCGCCCGCGCCTGCCGGTGCGACTCATGACGTCAACATGGTACTCGAAGGTACGGCCTACAAGTTCGTCCCGAACGAACTCTCCGTGAAGGTCGGCGACCAGGTCGCCTTCCACAACGTAAGCGGCGGCCCCCACAACGTGGCGTTCTTCGCGGACAGCATCCCCGCCGGCGCCCAGGCCGTCCTCGACCCGCAGCTCAAGGAGCCGCTCGGACCCCTGAGCAGCGGGCTGCTCATCGATCCGAACGCACACCTCACGATTTCGTTTGCCGGCGCGCCGACCGGTGACTACAGGTTCACCTGCACGCCGCATGCGGCGATGGGCATGCACGGGAAGGTTACCGTTACTCAGTAACGGCAGAGTGTAGCGCAAGCGAGTAGCAAGGGGGGGGCTCCGGTTCAGTGGGGCCCCCTCCTTGCTACCCGCTACCCGCGACCCGCTGCTCCCTGATCACCACGATCAGCATGACCGCTCCAGCCACCGCCACGCCGCCCAGCGCGTCCATCGCGTAGTGCATCTGGGTGTACACCACCCCCACCGTCAGAAGCAGCGAGGGAACTCCGAGTAGGAGACCGAGTCGCCGCGATCTCATCGCCGAGACGCCCGCGGCTATGAGCATGCCCGCTACATGGGACGAGAGAAACGCGGCGCCATAGGAGCTTCCCCCGGCAAGCACGCCGTACACCATCCGTGCGGCGTCGTTATCGAGGAATCCCGTTCCGGGGTGCGGGAACTCATAGTAGGGCCCCGCCACTGGGTAAAACAGGAACACGACGTAGCAGATCGCGAAGGTGAGTACTTCCGCGAGAATGACACGGCGCAGGTTCTGTCGGTCCCTCTTCCAGAGGAAGTAAAGCGGTCCGGCCGGCACCACGAGGTAGTAGGAGAAATACACGCCGTGCAGGACGGTGCTCCAGAACCGGCTGGGTGCGCGCTGCCACCA
>JANNGX010000288.1:0-13110 GCA_031404115.1 Gemmatimonadales bacterium
GATGTGAGCAAATACGGGTTGATCTACGCCGGAGCCCAGAAGAATCTCGGGCCTTCGGGCGTCGTGCTGGTGATCGTGCGGGAGGATCTGGCCGAGCTGGCTCCCAAGTCCCTGCCCACGATGCTCCAGTACCGCACCTACGTGAAGGACAAATCGCTCTACAATACGCCGCCCACCGTGGCCATCTACATGGTAGGACAGGTACTCAAGTGGATTCTGGAGACCGGGGGACTCGCCGCGATGGCCGAGCGCAACGCGGACAAGGCCGGGGTCCTGTATGATTTTCTCGACCGGAGCGAGCTGTTCAAGGGCTCGGTGCACCCGGGCAGCCGTTCGCTCATGAACGTCTGCTTCCGGACTTCCACCGAAGAGATGGATGCGAAGTTCGTCAGCGAGGCGTCGAAAGGCGGGCTCGACGGACTCAAGGGCCACCGCTCGGCCGGCGGAATGCGCGCCAGCATCTACAACGCCTGTCCCAGGAAGAGCGTCGAGGCGCTGGTGGCTTTCATGAAGGAGTTCGAGCGGACCAACGGTTAAGGGGCGGCAGCGGCCGCGCGCTTGAGCCGTTGCACGATGGCCGTGAGGCCGTGCATCCTGAGCATGCCGAGCGTCTCGTCGAGACCGAGGCTGTGCAGAAGATCGTCGGGCACGGCCGCCACGTCGGCGGGGGTGGCGCCCTCGAGCCCGTGCATCAGCAGCGACACAAAGCCTCGCACCGTGGGTGATTCGCGCGGCACGTCGGCGGAAATGTGGACGATACCGTTCTGCACGTCGACCCAGAGAAACACCGGCGTCTGGCACTCCGGAACCCGGTGGGATTCCCTTTCCCGCTCCCGCTCCGGCGGGAGCGGGGGCAGCTTCTGCGAAAAATCCAGCAGCGCCTCGAGCCGGGTGGCGCGGTCCGCGGCCTTGAAGCGGGCGACGTATCGATCGAGTTTCAGCGGCACGGCCCGGGAAACGTAATCGAAGAGTTGCGCCCATGGATGCGATGCCTCTGCCCACACCTCTCGTCTCCACCGACTGGCTGGCCCGCCATCTTGGAGAGCCTGCGCTCGTCGTGGTGGATGCGTCCTGGTATCTCGCGGCGATGAATCGGAGCGGCCGAGCGGAGTATGAGGCCGGCCACATTCCTGGCGCCGTGTTCTGGGATCTGGATGAGCTCTCCGACCGCTCGTCGCCTTTGCCGCACATGCTCCCGCCGCTCGCGGAGGTGGCTCGGGGACTCGGTGCGCTGGGCATCGGGAACCAGGACCGGGTGGTGGTCTACGACGGGTCCGCCACGAACCTCAGCGCCGCCCGCGCCTGGTGGACCCTGCGGCTTTTGGGGCACCAGGCCGTAGCGGTGCTGGACGGCGGCCTCAAGCGCTGGCGCGCCGAAGAGCGCCCGGTCCAATCGGGGCGGGCCCGCTGGGAGCCCAAGGCTTTTCGGGCGTCACCTCGGCCCGGTCTGGTGCAAGACCTTGCCGGGACGCGGGCCGCGATGGAATCGGGCTCCGCCGGCTTGCTCGATGCTCGTTCGAGCGGCCGCTTTGACGGCACAGAACCGGAGCCGCGTTCCGGGCTGCGCGGAGGGCACATCCCGGGCGCGCGGAGCCTCCCGTTTGCCGAGCTGACCGGGCCGGAGGGTGTCATGCTGCCACCCGAGGAGATCAAACATCGGCTTGCCGGTGCGGGCGCCGACCTGGCCCGCCCCATTATTCTCTCGTGTGGATCTGGTGTCACCGCCTGCGTACTGGCGCTCGGTCTCGAGCTGGCGGGCCATCGCGATTACGCGGTGTATGACGGTTCCTGGAGCGAGTGGGGGCGCCCGGAGGGTCCGCCAGTGGAATCGGGCCCGGCTCGCTGATTGCCTGGAGCAATCTGGGACAGCTGCGAAATCCGGGGGGCCATGACCGGTTGCTGCTTACTGGTCACTGGTCACTGCTTGCTGGTTACTGCTCACCGCTCCCGGCAGGCCGCCAGCAGTCGCTTCGGGGCGGGCAGGTACGGAAAGAGCCGCGCTGCCGCCGCCGCATGGTCCCGGCCGCGCGTGCATCCCGTGCGCTGTGCGATCATCAAGTGCAGCCGGTAGCTGCCGGGGTCGTATTGGACCGCCCGTTCCAGCCGCTCCACCGGCCATCCCGGTCCGGCTCTCGCGATCGCCTCGACCTGGCCTCCGCTCCGAAGCATCGCCAGCGCGAGCAGCAGGGCGCCGACTGGCAGCAAGCCGGTGCGGACCGGCACCGGAATTTTCCCCACCGGACCAGCACGCGGCAGCAGCGCGCCGACCGCGGGCCAGACCAACAGCGTGGGGGGCGCCAACAGGAGCACCGCGTCGAAGGCTCCGGTGGCCAGCACCGCGGTGAGGAGACCCAGCAACGCCAGCGCCCGCCGGACATCGGCCGGTTCGTCGCGGCGCAACCGCCGGAGTGCCAGCAGCCCGATCGCCCCGAACGACAGCAGAAGCAGCGCCGCCCCGATCACCCCGCGCTCGCTGAGGAACGCCACCCAGTCACTGCTGGGCCAGGGATTGGTGGGCATCGGATCGGCCCCGGCGAACGACGGGTCGCCCCGGGTCGTGACCAGGGGGTACTTGACCGGCCAGTTGCCCGGCCCGGTGCCGAAGATCGGATCGATGCTCAGCAGGCGCAGACTGTTCCCGTATTGAATCAGCCGTCCGCGCCCCGAACCCTCGCGGTAGTTCGTCAGATCGCGCATCGTGTCGCGATAGGGTGAATCCGAGCGCCACGAGAGCCGGTTTGGGAGGAGCAACGCGGCGAGTACCGCCACGGCCACAGCCACCCCCGCGAGCCTGGTCCGGGCGGCCGGCAGCACCGGTCGTCCGCCGTGGCGGGCAATCAGCCACGATCCGAACATGACGACGGTACTCGCCACGGCGCCGAGCCAGGCCGCCCGCGATCGGGTCAGCACCATGGCGGCGATCATGAATCCGAGCCCCGCCGCGGCCAGGGTCGCTCGCCGCGGCCTCCCGGCCTCGAGCACCTGCAGCACCAGCACCGGGATTCCGATCGCCATCAGATGGGCCAGGAAGTTCCGGTTTCCGAAGGTCCCTCCCGGCGCCCGGCTCTCGGCCAGCAGCCAGGTCTCGAAGCCGTAGCTCTGCGCCAGGCCGGTGAGAGCTCCGACCACCAGGGCCAACGCCAGGCCGACGAGCAGAATTCCCCTGGCGCCCTCGGCGCTGACCCGGCGGCCGGCCCGATAGAGAATCAGACCGGATATGGTGACGGCCAGCGCCCGGGACGAGAGCCAGTGGTTGGTGGCGAAGAGGGCCGAGAACGTGCTCCAGCCCGCGAAGCCGAACAGCGGCACCTCGGCCGCGACGACCGTCGTCCAGGGCTCGGCGGCGCTGAGTCCCATGATCAGGAGCGCGCCCAGGGCAGTCAGGTGCAGGACCAGCTCTTTGGGGGCCGCGAAGCGGTCGAGATCGAATAGCGTCGAGGGCTCGGCCGCCAGCACCACGGCGAGCGCACCCAGGCCGATCCACAGCGCCAGGAGGCGAGCGGATGGAGAAGGGGCGGGCGCCGGTGTCTGGAAAGGCTCCAGGGGAAGCGACATGACCGCGGTAGTATCGCGGCCGGGCGGCGGGCGGAACAAGGGGGCGCGGTTTAAATTGCCCGAATGGAAGCCGATTCGCCGGAGACTCCCGTGGCCTTGGCCGCGACCGACCGCCCGCTGCCGATCCGGCTGGCGCCGATCGAGGATGAGCGTGCCCCGGACGGGATGTCCTGCATCGGCTCGTTCCTCGGACCGAAGCTGGTGGCGCGCTGCGTCGTACCGCCCGATGCCGCAGCGTTTCTCCTCGAGCGTGGTCTCTTTACCAATCCGGTCCGGCTGGCCCTCGCCGCGCGTGAGGAATCCCCGGGGCTGCAATGCCAGCTCTTCGCGCTGGTCGAGCTGCCCGGAGACTTCTTTCATCGCTCGGAAGAGGACGAGGAGGCCGAGTCGCCCTGGGCCGAAAGTGTGCCCGGCGCCGCGTACGACCGCGCGGTCTCCGGCGAGCCCGCCGCCGGCGAGGCGGCGCCCGATGAGGAGGCCGACGATTCCGACGAGGCAGAAGCAGAAGCCGACCGCCAGGCGGCGGTGTTCCTGGGCCAGATCATCCGCTTCGAGAAGGACCGCAAGCATCCTGGAGACCTCGCGCTGGAAACCATGGACGTCCTGCGCACCATCGTGCAGGGCGACGTGAGCGAGGTGGTCGACAAGGTACTGGAGGATCTTCTGGGCGGAGCCGGTCCCCCGTGACCACGCCGATCGCGGAGCGTGGCTACGCCCGGCCCGAGGTGCTGGTGTCGACCGAATGGGTGGCGGGGCACCTCGACGATCCCTCCGTCCGCTTGCTGGAATCCGACGAGGACGTGCTGCTCTACGAAAGCGGGCACCTGCCCGGTGCGCTCAAGCTCGACTGGGTGGACGAGCTGAACGATCCCATTGAGCGCGACTATATCGGCCGCGAGGCGATGGAGCACCTGCTTCGGAGCAAGGGCGTCGGCGCCGATACTGCCATCGTGCTCTACGGCGATCGCAACAACTGGTGGGCCACCTATGCCTTCTGGGCGTTGCGCCTCTTCGGCGTGGAACGCCTCGCGATCATGGACGGCGGACGCCAGCGCTGGATCGACGAAGGACGTCCGCTGGTGACCGACCGGCCCGCGCACGGCCCCGGCCACATCGTGGTGGGTGAGCGGCGCGAAACGCCGATCCGGGCCTTCCGGGACGACGTACTGGCCCACGTGATGGCGGGGCAGAAACTGGTGGACGTTCGCAGCCCTGAGGAGTTCCGCGGCGAACGGCTGCACATGCCCGACTATCCCAACGAAGGTGCGCTCCGCGGCGGCCACATTCCCGGGGCCCGCAACGTTCCCTGGGCCCGGGCCATCGATCCCGGGACCCACTGCTTCCGGACCGCCGACGAGCTCCGCGCGATCTACGATCGCGAGCAGGGCCTTTCTCCCGGGGAAGAAATCGTCGTGTACTGTCGCATCGGGGAGCGCTCGTCCCACACCTGGTTCGTGCTGACCTACCTCCTTGGCTACGGGAACGTCCGCAATTATGACGGAAGCTGGACCGAGTGGGGCAATGCGGTCCGAGCCCCCATCGAACGGCCTTGACCATGACCAGTCAGCCCGGCGCGATTCGCCTGGAACACGGCGCCCTCGTGGTGCCCGATCATCCCATCGTGCCCTTCATCGAGGGAGACGGCACCGGACCCGACATCTGGCGCGCCTCGCGGCGCGTGCTCGACGCGTCGGTGGAAAAAGCCTACGGCGGCCGGCGGCAGATCGCCTGGCGGGAGGTGCTGGCCGGCGAGAAGGCCAAGACCCAGGTGAACGACTGGCTGCCCCAGGAAACCCTGGACGTCATCCGGGCCCATCTGGTGGCAATCAAGGGTCCCCTCACGACTCCGGTTGGCGGCGGGATCCGTTCCCTCAATGTGGCGCTCCGACAACAGCTCGACCTCTATGCCTGCGTGCGCCCGGTCCGGTGGTTCGAGGGAGTCCCTTCGCCGGTGAAGGATCCCGGCGCGGTGGCCATGATCATTTTCCGGGAGAACACCGAGGACATCTACGCCGGCATCGAATACCAGGCGGGCACGCCCGCCGCGAAAAAGGTGGTGGATTTCCTCATCCGCGAGATGGGAGCGAAGTCGATTCGCTTTCCCGACACCAGCTCGATCGGCATCAAGCCGGTATCGGAGGAGGGATCCAAGCGGCTGATCCGCGCCGCGATCGATCACGCCATCCGGGAGGGGCGCAAGAGCGTCACGCTGGTGCACAAGGGCAACATCATGAAGTACACGGAGGGCGGCTTCCGTGACTGGGGTTACGAGCTCGCCCAGCAGGAATACGGCGCCGTGGAGATCGATGGCGGGCCCTGGTGCAAGCTCCCGGGCGGCATCGTCGTCAAGGACGCGATCGCCGACGCCTTCCTCCAGCAGATCCTGTTGCGCCCGGCGGAGTATGACGTCATCGCGACGTTGAATCTGAACGGCGATTACATCTCCGATGCGCTCGCGGCGCAGGTCGGCGGCATCGGCATCGCGCCGGGCGCCAATATCAACTACCTGACCGGTCACGCCATCTTCGAGGCCACTCACGGCACCGCGCCGAAATACGCCAATCAGGACAAGGTCAATCCCGGCTCGGTCATTCTCTCGGGCGAGATGATGCTGCGCTACATGGGCTGGGGTGAGGCCGCCGACCTGGTCATCACGGGCCTCGACCGGACCATCGCCCAGAAGCGGGTGACCTACGATTTCCATCGCCTCATGGACGCTGCGACCCTCCTCCGCACCAGCGAGTTTGCGGAGGCGATGGTCGCCAACATGTAGCCTCCGTGCATCCATCGTGGGGGACCTACCCCGACACCACCCTCCGCTTTCCCGAGGCGGGGTTGAGCATCGACCTGCGCCGACCGGTCTCCCCCCATGCCCTCCGGGCCCTGGCTGACCTCGGCCTTCCGGGCCCCTTCGCGGTGGTCACCTCCTGCGACCCCCTGGGAATTCCCCTCGATGACGCGTCCAATGGCCGCTTGACGGCCGTGCTGACCGCCCTGGTGCTCGACCGCTACCCCGCCGCCCGCCTGGCGCATGGCTCGTCCCCTGACGGCACCCACATGGAGCGGGGCTGGGCCATCCCGGCGCCCATGGGTGAGATCCACGTGCTGGCGGCCCGATTCTTCCAAAACGCTGTCTTCTGGTTCGATGCCGGTTGTTTCGTGATCGTGCCAGTCCTTGCACCGTTGCCGCCGCTTCCACTCCCTGCGGGAAGGGTGGCGCCATGACCCCGACCTCCGGATGCGCGCCGACTCTTCCCTGCCGTCCCCGTCTCCGATGGGCCTCGAGGCCGCCGATTTTCTCCTGGCGCTCTCGGCGGCCTTTCAGCGCTCGCAGATCTACCCGGGCGGCCATCCGACTGTAGATCGGGCCGTGGACGCCGTGGTGCGGCGTCTGGCGCCCTTGCTCCAGGAACTCCCCTGCGTGGCCTTCGCGGTGTCGCCGACTCAGCTGACACTGGGCGGGGCCGCCACCGATCCCGACCACCCGCTGCTGCGGGAGCTCGCCGCGCGGCTCTTTCGGCGGAATGTCGGCATGGTCCGTCTCGCGCGCGGCATCACTCGCGCCGAAGTGGAAGCGTTGCTGGGCGCGCTGCACCCGGAGGGTGTCCCATCGGCTCCGACCAGGACCTCGCATGTCGAAATCGAAGCGCTCAATTTCGAGGGACTCGGCCTGCGGGATGACTTCGGCGAGGTCGGGCCGGAGGGCGGTCCCTCGCGAGCCGCCGCGGTGTGGAGTGAGCTTGCCAGCGCGATGCTCGGAGACGCGCCGGCCCCCGGCAACAGCGATGCCGTCAACCTGGCTGACGCCTTCGATGGCGCGCCGGCCGATGCGTCACGTGACATGGCGGTGCTCGCCGGTCTCCGGACGACCGCGGAGGCCTGCCGCGACGCCACTCCCGCCGAATCGTCGGTACTCCGCCAACGGCTGACTCGTCTGCTCGGTGGGCTCCGCCCCGCGACCCTTCAGCGATTGCTCTCGGGAACGGAACCATCCCCCGCGTCACTCTCGGTGCTGCGGGATCTGGTGAACGTCGCCGCGGCGCCGGTGGCGCTGGACCTCCTCATCGCGGCCGCGGGGGTCGAGCGCCGAACTCTTTCGCCCGCCCTGGTCCGGCTCCTCACCAAGCTCGCGAGCCATGCCGAAAGTGGCCCGCCCCCCTCGCGCCACCTCGCCGATGAGCAGTTCCGGGAGGCGCTTCGGGAGCTGATCGATGAATGGCGCGCGCCCGAGGACGGGGAGGGAGACCTCGTGTACCAGCAGGCGCTTGACGACCTGCCCTCCCCCGAGCAGCCGGATCTCGATCCGACCGAGGCATACCGGAGCGATCCTCTGCGCATCGTCACCATGCATCTCGACATGGCCAGCCTTGGACCGCCGGTCGACCGCGCCGTTCGTACTCTGGTCGCACGAGGACGGATTCGCCCGTTGGTGGAGCTGCTGGAACGGCTCCTGCCGCCCGAGCCGCTGGCCGAATCATTCCGGTCCATCATCGCCACTCCCGATGCGCTCGCGGCGCTGCTTTCGGCGCGCCCGGTCGATCTGGCGACGCTGGAGCGGCTCGCTCCCGAAGTCGGCACCGCGGCCATCCCGGCGCTGCTTGATGCACTGGCCGCCTCCGACGACCGCGGGGTTCGGCGCCGCGTGCTCGACTTGCTGGCCCGCTTCGGCAATACCGTCACTCCCCATGCCCTCGGCCGGCTTTCGGGCGCGCCGTGGTACGTGCAGCGGAACCTCCTCCGCCTCCTCCAGGCCCTCCCCGATCCTCCCGCCGAAGCCGTGGTGAGCGGCTATGCGCTCGATCCGGATCCGCGGGTCAGGGTGGAGGGCCTTCGGCTGTTGCTACGCCTTCCCGCCGCGCGGACCCGCGGGATCGTGCAGGGACTCGCCGATCCCGACCGCGCCTGCCAACGGGTGGCGGTTCTGGCCGTGGTGGATGGCTGTCCCGCCGCCGCGGCGCCGCCGCTCCTCCGGAGGATCGTCGATCATTCACTCGACCCCGAGCTTCGTCCAGCCGCCCTTCGCGCGCTTGGGGAGCTGGTGGATGAGCCGTCCGTACTGGACCTGCTGCTCGGGCTGGCGGCTCGCCGGGTGCCGCTGCTGGGATGGCGGCTGGCGCCCAAGTCGAAGGATTCGCTCACGGCCCTCGCGGCGCTGGCCCGGCACTGGCGCTGGCATCCGCGTACTGCGCGGCTCCTGGTGCGCGCCGAGCGCCATCGGGATGCCGAGGTGCGCGGGGCCGTCACGGGGCCCAGTGTGCTGGAGCAGCTCGGGCTGCCCCCGGAGACCCGATGAACCCGGCCGAGCGCTCCATGCTCGTGTTCGGCCACGCCATGGCCGCCTACACGCTCTACGGCCCGGGGCACCAGGCTCGGTCGGAGGCTGCGAACCGCCTCTACCGGGCGCTGGAGGAGCTCCTGGCTACGGATCGGCAGCCCGCCTTCACCTTCCTGGATGATGCGGTCATCTACCGCTCGCTCCCGATGCACGGGCTCCGCGGTTGGGTCTGGGGTCGGCGGTTCGGATCGAGCGGGATTCGACGGATGGAGTTCACGGGGGCGATGACCCCCGATGCGCTCGACGGGTTCCTCGCGGCGCTGCACCAGCGACTGGCGACCGGTGCAAAGACCGGAGCATTGCCCGGGTGGGCCGGGATCGAGGCGGGAGACGTGACGCTCTCCGTTGCGAATGGAGCGGCGGCCGCACCGGCGTCCCGCCGTGACGCGGTGGTACCCTCGCTCAAGGACGAAGTCGACGCGGTACGTCACGCCTACGAGCGTGTCGCCCTCGGCTCCGAGCTGCCCCTGGCGGACGTGGATGCGGTGGTCCGCGCCCTCACGGTCTCACTGCACTCCGAGGGCGAGCTGCTGATGCCGCTCCTCTCGCTCCGGTCCCTGGACGACCACACCGCGCTTCACGCGGTCAACACCGCGGTGCTGGCCATGACCTTTTGCGAATGGCTCGGCCTGGCCGGCGGCGACATCCGCGCCGTCGGCAAGACCGCCCTGCTGCACGACATCGGTATGGCGCGGGTCCCGCGCGAGGTATTCCAGGTCAAACGAATGAGCCAAGCAGGACGAGCCGGAGTGGCGGACCATCCCGCGGAGGGGGCCCGCCTGCTCCTGGCCCGCTCAAACCGGCTCGACCTCGCCGCCACCGTGGCGTACGAACACCACCTTCGGATGGACGGCGAAGGCTATCCGGCCCGTCGATTCCACCGGGACCTGCACTATGTCACCCGGATCATCTCGGTGTGCGGCGCGTACGACGCGCTGCGCTCCCGGCGTAGCTATCGTCCGGCCCGTGACACCGTCACCGCGCTCGGCGAGATCGAACGGGCCGCGGGCTCCATCTACGATGCCGGAGTGGCGCAGTCCTTCGTCCAGATGATGCGCCGCTGGGAGCATCGACTGGTGCCGGCCACCGCGGATTGACCAGGTATCAGGCAGGGACCGTGCGGGTCGACCGGGCGACCGGAGCGGCGGTGAGCGCGGTCGCGGAGAAGACGACGAGGCTGTGGGGCCGACCCCCCAAATGAATCAGCACCAGGCCGCTCACGGCGCGGCTCCATGGGCTCTGGATCGAATCGGGCCTCACCCGCGCTACCAGCCACCCGAGTGAACTCAGGTACACCCCCGACAGCAGTGCCAGAAACGGGTGCAGTACCCGGCGCCGGATCAGGACGTGCGCGGTCGGTGTCGTATCGGCCCGGAGCCCCTCGGCGAGTGATGCGGACGGGAAGAGTGTGTCGCCGAGGGCCGCGATGGCCGCCCGGGCGCGTGAATCGTCCCGACCCACCAGGCCGAGGAGGACCAGGCCGGCGCCGATCAGCGCCGCCGTTGCCGCTGGCGTTGTAGAGCGGCCAATGCTGACCGCATCCCGCGCCGCTTCCCGAGGCGCGCACGAACGCGCCCCATACCCGCGAGGTTCTAGTTCCGCACTCGCGCGCGCAGCCGCTCCAGCGAATCCACCGGGAAGGTCGACGGCGCCACCAGGGTGTAGGTGATCCGGCCGTCCACGAGGCGTTGCGCCAGGATGAGCTCACCACCGGCAATGGGATACACCACCCGAACGTCGGGCTCCAGGACCTCAAGCCGCACCGGGACCATGCCCTCGATCTGGCGGAGAGCGCCGCCGAGCCGGAGGCGCGCGTCCGAGAAGGTAATTTCTACCGGCACTGCCTCGCGCCGAACACCCCTGGAGAGATTGCCGCTCTGGTCGAGCAGATTGTCGTTGGCGCGCGGCGCCAATGACTGCGTGGCGGGGGGAGCCGGGGCCGCCTTCCCCGCGGCCAGGCGGGGCGACTCGGCGGTACTGGTGGTCACAATCTCCTCGAGCCGGAGGGGGGTCTCGAACGCCCGCGTTCGTTTGGCACTGTCGAGCAAATCCTTGGGCTTCTCCGGCGCGGCTGCGCCCAGCTTGCTCTCTCCCGCCTCGCTCTGCGCCGCCTTCCCCGTCACCGCGGGAGGGGATGCGGCCTTGCGCGAAGGACCGTCGCGCTCCGCCACGGCATCGGTGGCCGCGTTCAGCAGCGTCTCCGCCGGCTCGGCGGGCTGAGCCACCGAGGCCACGTCGGGTGACAGGATTGCTTGACCACTCCCCCGTGCCAGGTATCCGGCTCCCACGGCCACGACCACCGTCGCTGCCCACGCGACATCCCGGCGCCACCGCGTGGGTCGGGCGCGCGGCGGGAGTTCCGCGCGGGAGGGGGTATCCTGCTCGGTGAGCTCGATCGTCTCGATCATCCGGTCCGCGTCCGCGGCAAACTCGCGAGCCTCCTCGAGCCGGGCCCGGCATTCCGGGCACACCACCAAGTGCGCCTGGATCGGCGGGAGATCGGTCGAGGGGATCTCCCCATCCAGCAATTCATGGAGGAGTCCCTCTTCAAGATGCGGCATGGTGCTCTCCCTCCTCTGCTCTATATGCCAGGACGAGCCGCCGGCGTGCGCGCGACAGTGTCGTCCCGACCGCGCCCCGTGCCAGACCGAGCGTCGCCGCGATGTCCTCGTAACTGAAGCCTTCGGCCTTGAGCAGCAACGCCTCCCGGTCCCGTTCACCGAGCGCGCCGAGGGCCGACCGTACCCGTCCGATCCGTTCGCCCCGATCGAGGGTCTCGTCCGGGCTTTCCCCGAAGGCTTCCTGCTCCGCTTTGTACAATACCAGACGGCGGTCATGCCGTACGGCGCGGCGTCCCTCTTCCCGCACCAGATTCAGCGCCACGGCAAACAGCCAGGGCCGGGGATTCCTGGGTGGGGCAGCCACGGCCCGGGCAAACGTCTCCTGGGCGATCTCTTCGGCGCGGTCGCGGTCGCCCGTGCGCCGGTACACCATGCGCACGAGCGACTCGTGGTACTCACGGAAGAGATCCGCGATCGGACCGGTCATCGACCCTCGAACTCCAGAAGGAAGCGGGCCAGCGCTCCGGGTGCCCACTCCGAGGCCCCACCATCCGCAATCTTGAGACTGGCGCGAGTGCCCGCCAGCAGCAGTGGCGTGCCGACCGCGAGCGCTGCCTTCAGGGCAGGACGCGCCTCGGCCAGGTCGAACCAGGCCCGGCTGAACGGGGCGATCGTGGTGATTTTGAGGGTATCCCTGTGGGAGAGGTCAGTCCAGACGCCCGTGTCCTTGGCAAAGACCTTTCCTCCCGCCCGCTTGACCTCACGCTTTTCGCTGGCGCCGTCGGAGGTTCCGCTGACGACGATTTCCTCCAACCGCAACGTCGCGGCCTGATTGGCCGCCTGCAGCGTGCCGCTGCGCGACAAATCGGCGCTGGCCTTGGCCGCGTCGAATGCGCGGCGGCCTGTCATCTCCCGCGCCGCCGCGGCTCCCGCGGCCGGCGGGGGAGGCGTGGCGGCCACGACGCCCGGCTCCAGCACCAGATACGACGTGTACTCGGTGAGGATTCCGTAGCGGAGCCCCATGTCCCGGACCTGCGCCACCAGCGTCGGCGTGGACCCCTCGAGGCGGATCTGCCGCGTCAGCTCGCCGATGCGCCGCGATGCCCAGAGCTGCGGGATATAGTCGTTGCCGCGCTCCCGGCGCGAAAACTCGGCCTCGAGCGTGAATCGCTCACGCCGGCCGTTGCGGGTCCCCTCGATCACCACCGGGCCGGTCCCCTGGCCCTGGTAGCGCGCCAGTATCACCAGCTCTTCGCCGTAAAACAGGTCGGGCAGGGTAGCGGGCGCCATTTCCTCCAGCCGCACCGGGGATTCCACGATGCGCAGATCCATGAGCGCGGGACGGGAAAGCTTGCTCAGGACGCCGCCTACCGCGTCGCCGACGTTGGCACCCGGGGAGACGTAGGTGGCGCTACCACGGCCCTCGACCGCGAGGCGGTCGAGCAGGTAGGTGTTGACGTCGGAGCCGACGCCGAAGGTGAACACCCGGGCCCGGCCGATGCGGGCGCCGGCGTTCTGGGCGATGCGCTCAGGAGCCTGTTCGCCCACCGACGGAATGCCGTCGGTCATGACTCGAGTTTGTTTCCTCTCGCCACTTCCCCGACGAGGTCCAAGGCGACATGCTGCTCTGCAACAACATCGGCTTCCTCGGTATCAAAC
>JANNGX010000289.1:0-19239 GCA_031404115.1 Gemmatimonadales bacterium
GAACCGAGCACGATTGCGCAGCGGGCATCGAGGCCCCCGGCCGCTTCCACCTGCGCAATGGCCTCAACGAGGATCCGCAGGTCGAGGCCCTGGCGCTCGGTGTTGAGCAGCTCGAGGCGCTGGGCCAGCATGCGGGCCTCGTCGGGGTCGTCCGTGAGGAGGAGCCGGAGGCCATCGGCGGCCTCTCCGATCCGGCCGGCGGCGTTCAGGCGCGGCGCCAGGGTGAAGCCCACCTGGCCGGCGCGGAGCTCGCTCGCGGCGAGGCCGCTCGACTCGATCAGCGCGCGGAGCCCCACCCAGCGGGTATTCCTGAGCAGGCGGAGGCCGTGCCGCACCAGGATGCGATTTTCACCGGTGAGCGGCACCACATCCGCCACCGTGGCGAGCGCCACATAGTCGAGCAGGTGGAGCGGCAACGACGCGGGGAGCCCGAGCGCGGGCCCCAGCGCCTGCACCAGCTTGAAGGCGATGCCGGTGCCGCAGAGGGCGCCCAGGCCGGATTCGTCGCCGGGCTGCTGGGGATCGACGACGGCCGTGGCGGGCGGAAGCACAGGTCCCGGGAGATGGTGGTCGGTCACGACCACACGAATGCCGCTCCGCTCTGCCTCGGCCACCGTCTCCACCGCCGTGATACCGCAGTCGCAGGTCAGGATCAGCCCGGCACCGATCGAACGCGCGTAGGCGAGGCCGGCCGGACCGAAGTCGTAGCCGTCCCGGAGCCGGTGGGGGACGAACGCCTCGGCGCGGGCCCCGCCGATCCGGAGCGCCCGCGTCAGCAACGCCGAGGCGGACTGGCCGTCGACGTCGTAGTCGCCGTGGACCAGAATGGTCTCTCCCCGTCCCACCGCCGCCGCGATCGCAGCCACCGCGTCGGTCATGCCCTTGAGCGAGAGCGGGTCGCCCAGGCGATCGAGCGCGGGCCGGAGGAAGGCGCGGGCGTCGTCCACCTGCGTGTATCCCCGTTGCAGCAGCAGCGCCGCGAGCGGCTCCGGCACGCCGAGCTCCTTCGCGAGCGACCGCACGGTCCCTCCCTCGGGGGCGGGCTGCAGCACCCAGCGCGGCGGGGGAGCGGTGTTCACTCGCCGTTGGCCGGATAGAGAATCACGCCGCAGCCTTCGCACGAATCGATGTGGGTGCCGGCGCGGATCTGGCTCCGGCGATTGCGGGGCACTGCCGTGTGGCAGGCGCCGCAGGCGTCGCCGCGAAGCGGAACCACCACGGTGGTGGTGCGGGAGGTCCAGAGGCGGTCGTAGCGCATGCGGAGGGTCCGCTCGACGCCGGCGGCGCAGGCCTCGCGGGCCTTCCGGGCTTCGTCGCGCTCGGCCTCGACTTCGGCGCGGGACTCGTCGAGCCGTCCCCGCTCGCCGCCCTGATCGGTCTCGAGCGACTGGAGCCGCTGCTCTGCCTCGGCGACGGCGGTGTCCTGTTGCTGCGTCGTCTCGGCGGCCTTGACCCAGTCGCTCTCCTGACGCGCCAGTGTCTGCCGGGCCGCGTCGAGCTCGGTCATCAGGGCCTGGACTTCGCGAGCCGTCTTCACCTGCTCGATCCGGGTCCGGCGCTTCTCCTGGGTTGTCCGCTGGGATTCGATCACCTTTTCGAGCTCTTCGCGCCGCGTAGTGCCCTCGGCCAGCCGGCGCCGGGCGGCATCCACGTCGGCACGGGCCCGGTCCAGCGCGGCGTCGAGTCCGGCGATCTCCTCTCCGATGCCCTTGAGCCGGACCTCGGTGGCGAGGAGAATCAGGTCTTTGGCCTGGAGGTCGAGCAGCTTTTCCAAATCCGGGTGCATTGATACCTCAAGGATGCTGGGAGTGATCGGGGCCGGGGTGACCTTGAGCACCGCGGCGCGCTTTTTCGGCTTGGTTTCTGAAGACAATGCGAGTTCTCTCTTCCGGCGGAAACTGTTTCAATTGGGTTTGCCGTTCGGTCACCGCCGAAACCGGCGCGAGGGTACGGGACAAAGCGCGCGACCGGAGACCAGTGAGGGCTCCGACGTATTCATCGTCGAGATTCATTTCCGCGGAGGTAACGGCCTCCGCCGCCTGCTGCAACAGGCGCTGCAGCGATTCCTGGGCCCGGGGAGACAGCCGCTCCGCCGCCGCGCCAGGTCCGGCGCCCTCGGGAAGGGCCAGGAGCGCGTCGAAGATTTCGCGATAGGAGCCGACCTCGAACGTTTCGGGCGAGACTTCCTGCCGAGCCCGATCGAGCCAGGCGGACGATGCCAGCAGCGTGCGCAGCAGCCGCTCTTCCAGCCCCGAGCCCTGGCCCCGGGGCCTGGGGGCCGGACGGGGCTCCCGACGTCCCGGCTCCCGTGGCTCCGCTGGCGCAGGCACCGGGCGGGGCTCGGGACGGCTGTTCAGTTCCTGCTCCAGCACGGCGCGGGAGACGCCGGTACGCTCGGAGATCCGGGCCAGGTAGAGATCGCGCGCGATCGGATCCGCCGCCGCGCGCGCGGTCGGCAGCAGCTTGTCGAGCGCCTCGCGGCGATGCTCCAGCCCCTCGAACCATCCCTTGCGCTCCAGGAGCTGGATCTTGCGATCCAGCACATCGACCGCGTCCTTGAGGATCGGCGCCAGCGCGGCCGCCCCGCCCTTCCGGACCAGCGTGTCGGGGTCCTCGCCGTCGGGCATGGTGGACACCTTCACCCGCACCTTGTGGCGGAGAAACTCCTCGGCGGCGCGGAAGGTGGCGCGAAGACCCGGCCCATCGCTGTCGTAAAGCAGCGTGACCGAGGGAGCAAAGCGCCGCAACAGCGCAGCCTGATCGGGGGTCAGCCCGGTTCCCTGCGGCGCCACCACATGATCGAGGCCCGCCATCACCAGCCGGAGCACGTCGAAGTAGCCCTCGACCAGGATCGCGGACTCCTCCCGCCGAATGGCCTGCTTGGCGTGATGGAGGTTGTAGAGCATCGAGCCCTTGTGGAAGATCGGGCTTTCCGGTGAGTTGAGATACTTGGGTTCACCCGGCCCGAGGATGCGCCCGCCGAATCCCACGGCCCTGCCCCGCAAATCGTGAATCGGGAACAGCAGGCGATCGCGGAAACGGGGGTACAGCGTACCATCGTCGCGGCGCACCATGAGACCGGCTTCGAGCAGCACCTTCTCCTCGATGCCCAGCTGTTTCATGGCGTCCGCGAAGGCCTTGCCGCGGGGCGCGAAGCCCAGGCCGTGCTCCCCGCCCACTTCGGGAGGGATTTCGCGCTCGGCGAGGTACTCCCGCGCGGTGTTCGCGTCGGGATCCTCGCGCAGTCGGGCGGCGAACCACTCCTGCGCCACCGCAACCGCGGAGAACAGCGGCTCCCGGGGATCGGGGCCTTCCCGACTTCCTCCCCGTTCCGGGACCACGATGCCCACCCGGCGCGCGATCTCACGCACCGCGGTGGGATAGTCCATGCCCTGTTTCTTCATCAGGTAGGTGAATACGTCACCCGCCTCGTGACAGACGTAGCAGTAGTACATCCCCTTCTTGGGAATCACCGCGAAGTTGCGGTGGGTGCCGCCATGAAAGGGGCAGCACCCCCGATAGTCGGCGCCGGTGCGCTTGAGCTGGACCGCCTCGCCGATGATCTCGACCAGATCCGCGCTCTCGCGAATCTGCTCGATCAGCTCGTCGGGGATCATGCTCACGTGCCCAGCTCCGCGATCGTCACGCCGGTCCCGCCCTGGTTGCGCGGCGCGAAGTTGAACTTCTGCACCCGGCGGTCGGCGGCGAGCACCCGGCGCACCGTTTCGCGAACCACACCGGTGCCCATGCCGTGGATGATGCGGAGGTACGGATGGTCGGCCAGGATGGCGGCGTCGAGCGCGGCGATGGTGACGGATTCGGCCTCGTCGCCTCTCAGCCCGCGCAGATCGACCTCGGATGGGGAGTCGGTAGGTCGGTAGGTCGGTAGGTCGGTACGCTTGGCCGGCTCGCTCCCCACAGCATCCCCAGGCGCCGCCGCGAGGCCCTCCAGGGGAACTACGAGTCGCATCGCACCCGCAATGACCACCGCCTTGCCGTCTCCACGCAGTTCCAGCAGCTCGCCGATGCCGCCGGTGCCGAGTCGTACCCGCTGCCCGACCTGGAGCCCCGCTCCGCCGCCTACCGCGGCAGGTTCCTCCCCTTCCGCCGCCTCCAATGCCCTGCCCTCGGCACTGATGGCGTCCTCGAGCGAGCGGCGCGCGTCGCGGGCCGTCTGCTCATCGGTGGCGGCGGTCGCGGCGCGGAGCGCTTCCTCGACCCTTTCGCGGGCCTCGAGCAGGAAGCGCCGCGCCTCGCCGCGGCCCTTCCGTTCGGCGTCCTTCTCGCGGGCCCGGAGCGTCGCCTCGCGGGCCCGCTGCTGCTCCGCCTCCGCGGCGAGCCGAGCCTGCTCCCGCTCCGCATCGGCGAGCCGATCAGCGAGGACCACCTGGTCCGCGGCGAGTCGGCGCTCGCGCGACTCCGCCGCCTCGAGCAATGCATCGAGCGAGCGCTCGGCGTCGGACACGCGGCTCTCGGCGTCGGCAAGCACCGGGGCCGGTATTCCCAGTCGCCGCGCAATCGCGAGGCCGTAGGAGCGTCCCGGCATGCCCTTCTGGAAGCGGTAGGTCGGCGCCAGCTCCTGGGCGTCGAACTGGAGCGAGCCGTTCACGATGCCGGGGGTTTGCGCCGCCAGCGCCTTGAGCGCGCCGAGGTGGGTGGTGGCGATGGTTTGCGCGCCGCGCCGCGTGAGCTCGCGCAGTGCCGCGGCGGCGAGCGCGGCGCCTTCGGCGGGATCAGTGCCGCTCCCGATTTCGTCGATCAGGATCAGGGTAGCACCGTCGGCCTGCTCCAGCACGCCCCGCAGGGTGGCGAGGTGGGCACTGAACGTGGAGAGGTCGGCGGCAATGGATTGATGGTCGCCGATGTCGGCGGCAAAGCGCTCGAACACCGGGAGCGCGCTCCCCGCCGAGAGGGGCGGCGCGATGCCGCTCTGCACCATCGCCGCCGCGAGTCCCACCGTCTTGAGGAGCACGGTTTTGCCGCCGGTGTTGGGCCCGCTGATGAGCAGAGTCCGCTCCTCTTCCGAGAGCGACAGGTCGAACGGCACCACGGGCACGCCGCGGCCGAGCAGCAGCGGATGCCGGGCGCCCTTCAAGTCCAGGCCGAGGCCGGCCTCGCGCACCCGGGGCACGACCGCCTGCACCGAACGCGCATACCGCGCGCGCGCGAGCAGGTCATCGAGGGCCACGCACATCTCGTGGGCACCCCGGAGCATCTCGGTGTGGGGGCGAAGCTGGTCGGTGAGGTCGCGCATGACCCGGAGCGCCTCGCGGTCGGCGTCGGCTACGGCCGCGCGAAACGCGTTGCCGAGTTCGATCGCGGCGGTGGGCTCGACGAAGAGCGTGCCGGCGCTGGCCGATTCGTCGTGGACAATGCCCTCCGGGCGGCTTCGCGAGTCGCGGCGCACCGGGATCACATAGCGCCCGTTCCGCACGGTGACCGCCGCGCCGGTACCGCTGTCGCCCTGGCGGAGGACCGACTCGAGCTTCTTGACCAGCCGCTCGCGCGCCGCGTGCACTTCGCGGCGGGCCCGCATGAGCTCGGGACTCGCGCTATCGAGCAACTCGCCGTCGTCGTCCACCGAGAGATCGAGCCTCCGTTCGATCGCCGGCTCGGGCACCGGCGCACGGAGCATGGCGGTGCGCGGGGCGGTGCCCTCGATCCGGCGGAGCTCGGCCCCGGCAATCCGCGCGGCCGCGAGGGTCTTCCGAACCGCCGCGAGCTCGTGACCCTCGAGCACGCTGCCGTCGAGCCGGAGCCGGCCGAGTATCCCGGCGAGCGGCGGAACCGGGGCGACGTCGATACCACCGCCCTCGGCAAAGACGTCCAGTAGTTCCGCGATGGGCGCGAGTTCTCCCGCGATCCACGCGGCAGCATCCACGGGGCGGCGGGAGCGAACCCGGTTCGCACCGAGCGGACCCGCCGCAAATCCGGCTACCAGTTCGAGGGCGCTGCCGAATTCCAGGACGGCGAGGGCGTCGGCGGAAGCCTCGGGGGGCAATGGGAACGGGGTGCCGGCGCTCCGATGCGCCGACACCCCGCTGGCTTCTGCGACCACATCAGGGGACATCATCCCGGCTGATGGCCCTTCCATTGAAGCTCCATCACTGCGACCCCCCCACTGGTACACGACCTAAGTACTTGACTTGATGCAGCATAGCCAGTGCATTCCCGAGGGGCAAGGGCGCTCATCCCGGGGGCCATTGCATCCCCCGTCCGCCCATCACATGGACGTGCAGGTGCCCCACCGACTGGCCGCCATCGGGGCCGGTGTTCATCACCAGCCGGAAGCCTTTCTCGCTCACGCCGAGCTGGCGAGCCACCTGGACCGCGAGCCGTACCGTCCGCCCCATGATCCGCTCGCCCTCGTCGCTGTCGGTACCCGCGGCGTTGGCCACATGGGTGGTCGGGACCACCAGCACGTGCACCGGCGCCTGCGGGTTCAGATCGTGAAAGGCCACCGCGTCGAGCGTGCGCATCACTTCCTGGGCGGGTATTTCGCCGGACACGATGCGGCAGAAGATGCAATCACTCATTCGGCCTCCGGGGTCGCTGACTGGCCACCACCGCCGCGGCGGCGAGTGCGGCGGTTTCGAAACGGAGCAGATCGGGCGCGAGTCGTACCCGCCGGAACCCGGCCTCGAGAAACACTTCGCGCTCGGGCGCCACCAGGCCCCCTTCGGGACCGACGACGACGACCAGCGGAACGTCGGGCGGAAGCGGCGGCGGCGGCTCGCCGGTGGCGTCGGCGAGCCAGCGATACGCCGGATCTCCCTGCGTACCTGCGAACTTCACGTCCACCGGCGCAATGACCATCGGTTCCCACGCCGCCCCGGACTGTTTGGTGGCCTGCCGGGCCCGGCGCTGCAGTGCGGCCACGTGGCCCTCGCGAATCCCCGCGGCAACGCTCCGGGTCCGCTCGGTTTTGAGCGGCGCCAGCACGGTCACGCCCAGCTCGGCCGCCTTTTCGGCGAGCCAGCCGAAGCGCTCCTTGTCCCCCGCGCCCACGATAAGCATGAAACCCGGTGGCATCGGCACCTCGCGCACCTTCTCGATCTCCACACCCAGCTCACTTCCGAGCGTAACCAGCCGGCCCTCGCCGACCGACCCGGCGCCATCGAGCAGGCGGACCCGTTCGCCGGCGGCGGCCCGCCGAACGCGGAGGTGATGCCGCTCTTCCTCGTCCAGGGGCACGGTCGATTCCGCCACCATGGAGCCGGGCGCGAGGAGCACGGAGTACTTGTTCACCCGGAGCGCGCCGCCACGCCCCACCACGCTCCATCGGTGGCCTCCTCGACCACGACGAAGCCGGCGCGCGCGAGGGCGGCGATAAACAGCGGACGCTCCGGCTGCTCCATTCCGGCGAATATCGCGATCCCCCCCCGCTCGAGCGACCGGCGAATCAGGGGGAGAAGGGTCTCGTTGACCGAGCGGAGGATGTTGGAGAGGATGAGGTCGGCCGGGGCGAGCAGCAGTGTCAGCGCGGCCGCGTCTCCGGTGACAAAACGGACCTGGTTCTCGACGCCGTTCCGTGCCGCGTTCGCAGCGGCGATCGGCTCAACCTCCGGATCGACCTCGATGCCCGTCGCGCGGGCCGCGCCAAGCTTCACCGCGGCAATGGCGAGGATGCCGCTGCCGCTGCCAAGGTCGAGGACCCGGCTTCCGGGAGTGAGGTGGCGGTCAAGGAGCGTGAGGGCAATGCGGGTCGAGCCGTGCTCGCCGGTGCCGAACGCGGTCTCGGGGTCGATGATGACCGTGGCGGGGCCGGACGCTTCCGGCACCGACCAGCTCGGTGTGATCGTGAGCCGGCCGATCACGCGCGGGCCGAGGCCCACTCGCCAGTGTCGGCTCCAGTCGACGTCGGGGAGCACACGGGAGGTTCCGGCAACACCCGCGCCGAAGGTGGACTGAAGCGCTCCCAGGAGCGAGCCGGCCTCTGCCTCGCTCGTGGCAAAGCTCACCAGGATACCGTCGCCTCGCTCTTCGACCGCCTGCCCGGTCCGGGACACCAGCCAGGTGGCCACTGCCTCACGGGCCTCGGGAGGGCTCTGCACGTCGACCGCACACCAGCTCATGCCCCCAGCGCTTCCTTGAGGCGCGACCAGAAGCTGCTTCCTTCCTTGGGCGGGGCACCTTCGATCTTGGACAGATCCTCAATCAGCCGCCGCTGGTCGGCGGTCAGATTCTGCGGAGTCCAGACATGCACCCGGACGTTCAGGTCTCCCGCCCCGTTCTGCCCGAGCCGCGGCAGGCCTTTGCCTTTGACCCGAAGCACCGTCCCCGACTGGACGCCTGCGGGGACGATGAGCCGCTCCTCTGCGCCATAAGGCGTGGGCACGGAGACGGTGATGCCCAGCGCGGCCTGCCCGAAGGAAAGCGGCAGATCAAGTGAGAGGTCGTCCCCGTGGCGTTCGAATCGCTCGTCGTCCTTGACCTCGATAGTGATGAGCAGGTCGCCGTTCGGACCGTTACGCGGCCCGGCGGCGCCCTGCCCGCGAAGCGTGATGTAGTTGTTGCTCGAGACGCCGGCCGGAATGTCCACCGGGACCGTGCGCTCTCCCCGCGCCCGCCCATCCCCTCGGCACACCTCGCACGGATCGGTGATCACGACACCTTCGCCGCCACAGGTGGGACAGGGCGACACCGAGACGAACTGGCCGAAGACGCTCCGGGTGGCGCGCCGCACCTCGCCGCTCCCCCCGCAGGTGGAGCAGCCGGTGGGCCGCTTGCCCCTGGCGCTGCCGCTGCCACCGCATCCTTCGCACTTGAGTATGGTCTTGAGCTTGACCGTGCGCTTGGCGCCGGTGGCCACTTCCTGCAGGGTGAGCTTGACCGACACCCGAATGTCCTGCCCGCGGCGCGCATCGGCCTGGGGCCGGCCTCCGCCGAAGAGCGACTCGAAGCCGCCCATCGAGCCGAAGTCGCGCATGAAGATGTTGAGCGCCTCGGCCAGGTCCACATGGTGGAACCCGCCGGCGCCCCCCTTGAGCCCGGCCTCGCCGTAGCGATCGTAGGCGGCGCGCTTCTGGGGATCGATCAGCACTTCGTACGCCTCGGCGATCTCCTTGAATTTGGCCTCCGCGTCGGGCGAAGGATTCCGGTCGGGATGGAATTCCATCGCGAGCTTGCGGTAGGCCCGCTTGACCTCGTCCTCGGTGGCGTCGCGGTGCACGCCCAGCAGCATGTAAAAATCGCTCACTCCATCAATCCTTCCACCATGCGGCTGGTATGCTCCACCAGCCCGATAATCTTGTCGTACGGCATCCGGGTAGGCCCAAGCACCCCGATCACCCCGGAGAGCCCTCCGCTCGTGTACGAGGAAGTGACCAGCGTGAAATCGCTCAGCTTGGGATCGGTGTTCTCGGTGCCGATCGTGATCGTGAGTCCGCGCCGATGATGGTCCTCGAACGCCTGCCGGAGCAAGTCCCGGCGTTCGGTGAGGTGGAGCAGATCCCGCATCCGGCCGTTGGAGGCGAATTCGGGTTGATCCGCCAGCGGCTGCGCACTGCCCAGCACGACCGAGCTTTCGCCGGGGGAGAGATCGAACAGGTCTTCTCCCTGCGCGACGAAGATGTTGATCAACTCCCCATTCTCGGGGGCGCTGCCCACGCCGCGAAGCCGCTCGGGCAGCGTGCTCCGGATCTCACCCAGCGGGAGCCCTGCCAGCCGCTCGTTCAGGATCCGCGAGACATGCTCCACCGCCTCGGCGGCTACGGACCCTGGCACCTCGACGAAAATCGTGCGTACCAGGCCGCTCTGCAGCGTGAGCACCGCGAGCAGCCGCTCGCTCGAGACGCGAACCAATTCCAGACGCTCCAGCACCAGGCCATCGAGCGTCGGCGCAATCGCCACCCCCAGTTCCTGGGTCAGCACGCCGAGCACCTGGGCGGCGCGGCGGAGAATCTCGTCGATGGCGTTGCGGGAGCCGGGCAGGATCTCGCTTTCGATCTGGGCGCGCGCACTGTCGGACACGGTCGCGGGGCGCATGAGTCGATTGACGTACAGTCGGTATCCCCGGTCGGTGGGGATTCGCCCGCCGGAGGTGTGGGCGTGGAAGAGATATCCCTTCGACTCGAGTTCGCCCATCGCGGCGCGCACCGATGCCGGGGAGATCCCCAGCCGGGACCGCCGCGCGGTCGCCTGGCTTCCCGCCGGCTGGGCGGTTTCGACGTAGATCTGGATTACTGCCTCGAGGATCCGAAACTGGCGCTCGGTGAGGCCCTCGCCACTCTGCATAACAGGAAATCTAGCAATGACTTAGGCTTGCCACCAGCGCGTCGAGTCTCAGCCATCCTTCGGGAGTGAGTACCAGTCTGCCCCGCAACGACTTCGCCCATCCGGCCGACGTCCAGAGTGCCGCGGTGGACGCGGGAAGCCGATCCTGGGTGAGGCCGTCGTCGGTCCTGAGTCCGAGGTAGAGCTCTTCGAGGCGGATCTGCTGTTCAGTCAGGATCTCGGACTCCGCGTGGACCGTACGCCCGGTCTCACCGCGCCTTCGGTACTCCTCCCAATCCCAGACATTCCAAGCGCGCTCGGCACCGAAGCCGCTGTGGGCGGAGGGACCGAGTCCGATGAACGGCGCGCGGCGCCAATAGGCGGAGTTGTGCCGGGCGCGGAATCCGGGACGTCCCGCGTTGGAAACTTCGTAGTGCTCGAATCCGGCCGCCGTCAGCCGGTCGTGGGCCATCAGGTACTCCAGGGCGGCGCGGTCGTCCGCCGCGGGCAGCGATTCTCCCCGGGCGGTCCATTTGCCGAGCGGCGTATGCGCCTCGACGGTGAGGCCGTAGAGCGAGAGGTGGTCCGGCTCGAGGGACAAGGCCCGATCAAGATCACGAGCCCAGTCGCGGTCCAGGACCGCGGGGATCGCGTAGATCAGGTCGAGCGAGAGGTTCTCGAATCCGGCGGCGCGGAGCGTGGCAACGGCGGCGGCGATCTGGCCGGCATTGTGAGTCCGATGCATCCAGGTCAGCACCGCCGGCTCGAAGGACTGGGCGCCCAGTGAAATCCGATTGATGCCGGCGGAGCGCCACGCGGCGGCGCGCGAGGCGTCGACGTCGTCGGGATTGGCCTCGAGAGTAATTTCGGCGCCTGACGTGAGGGCCCGGTCCCGCACAAGGACCTGGATCAGCCGTGCGAGTGTCGCTGGATCAAGCCGCGAAGGCGTGCCTCCGCCGAAGTAGATGGTATCCAGGACCGGGGCCTGCTCCCAGGAAGGGTGGGACTGCCAGCCGGCCCACTCACGCTCGATGGCGTCCGCGAACGCCTCCGAGGGCGTGTCGCGCCGAACCGCGATGGCAAAGTCGCAGTAGCTGCAGCGGCGGGCGCAGAACGGGACGTGGATGTAGAGGTGCACGGCTGAAATATGGCTGGTGAGCGGTAAGCAGTGAGGGGTCAGCCGGAAAAGCACGTGCCGCTCACCGCTAACCGCTTACCTGAACAAGGAGGGTGTAACGAGCCGGTAGAGGCCCCCCGCCTCCTGCCGGACCCTGCCGCCCAGTTCCAGCACCGAGAGCGCGTCGAGCGCGGCCCATACCGGCGCTCCGGTCGCCTCGACTAGCTCTTCGACCCGGCGCGGCCCGGCCCAGAGGGCATTGACGATCCGGCCTTCCACCGGAGCCAGCGCTCCGGGTTCCGCGGCGGCGTTTGGGGTGACCGTTCTCCCCGCCTCGGGGTAGTGGGCCAGCAAATCGTCCAGCTCCAGGAGCGGCGCCGCGCCGTCCCGGATGAGCCGGTTGGTGCCGGCCGATACGGGACTCGTGATGGGACCAGGCACCGCCATCACTTCTCTTCCCTGCTCCAGCGCACAGGACGCGGTCTGCAAGGCGCCGGAGCTGATGGCGGCCTCTACCACGATCGTCAAGCGCGCCAGCCCGCTGATGAGCCGGTTACGGCGCGGAAAGCTCCCGGCGTTCGGGCGCTCGCCGGGTGGAAACTCCGAGAGCAGCAGGCCGTACTGCGCGACCCGCTGATACAATTCCCGGTTGGCGGCCGGGTAAATGACTCCGAGCCCGTTGCCCAGCACCCCGATGGTGAGCCCCGAGGCCTCCAGGGCTCCGGCATGGGCCACGGCATCGAGCCCGCGCGCCATCCCACTCACCACCGTGACCCCCGCCTGTGCCACGGCCCGGGCCACCCCACGGCACACTTCAGCGCCATACGCCGAATGATCCCGGCTCCCGACGATGGCCACCGCGGGACGCTCCAGCGCGTGCAGATTTCCCAGCGCGAAGAGACAGGTCGGAGGATCCGGGATATGGCGGAGCAGCGACGGGAAACCCGGATCCGCCGGGAGCAACAGGTGCCCGCCGATTTCCTCCAGCGCTGCCAATGCGCGCCGGCCGCTGGCCCGGCTGGCGAGGGTGATGGCGGTGGCGGCGGCACCGGATATGCCCGGCACGGCGCCCAATAACGCCAGCGGCGCCGCGAGGGCGCCGGTGGCAGTGTCAAAATGCTCGAGGAGGATCTTTAGACGGGCGGCTCCTATTCCGGGGACCAGCGCGAGGGTGATGTACGCCTCGCGCTCCCGATCATTCGCCCCCGTCATGGCCCTCCTCCGCGAATTCGTCGACCACCACCTGGTCCCGCGCGCGTGCCGCCGTCACCATGTCCCAGAGCGTGGTCTTGAGGGCGTCCAGACCGATCCGTGCCGCGCTGGAGACCGCCACGGTGGCCGCTGCGTCCGGAGCGGCGACGATGGGGAGCGGATCTTCCGCGGGGAGAAGGTCTCGTTTGGAGAGCACGACGATATGCGGTTTGTCGTGGAGCAGCGGACTGTAGGAGCCCACCTCGTTGCGAAGTCCCTCGTAGACGCCCTGGGGATCCTCGCTGTCCACGGGCACGAGATAGGCGAGCACCCGGGTGCGCTCGACATGCTGCAGGAATTTGAGACCGAGTCCCTTGCCTTCATGGGCTCCCTCGATGATACCCGGAATGTCCGCGACGACGAAGGTGCGGGAGTCGCTCATGCCCACCACGCCGAGGTTCGGCTCCAGCGTGGTGAAAGGATAGGCGCCGACCTTGGGCCGAGCGGCGGAAATGACCGCGAGCAGACTGCTCTTGCCGGCGTTCGGCTCGCCGACGAGGCCAACATCAGCGATGAGCTTGAGGACCAGCTCGATCCGACGGTCCTCCCCCTCTTCTCCGGGCTCCCATTCGCGCGGGGCCTGGTGGGTCGGGGTGGTGAACCGCGCGTTGCCCCGTCCGCCGCGGCCGCCTTTGGCCACGAGCAGCTCCTGTCCGTCATGCAGCACTTCTCCCACCAGCTCGCCCGTCCTGGCGTCGCGCACTTCGGTTCCGGGCGGCACCGGCAGATAGAGGTCATTGCCCGAGGCACCGGTCATGGTCTTGCCCTTGCCGTGCTGGCCCCGATCGGCCTTCCACTCCGGGCGATAGCGGTAGTCCAGCAGCGTGGAGAGGTTCGCGTCGCCACGGAGGTAGATCGAGCCGCCGTGGCCGCCATCTCCGCCATCGGGACCGCCCTTGGCCACGTACTTGAACCGGGCGAAGGAGCTTGCTCCCGAGCCGCCGACACCGGCGATCAGTTTTACGACGGCCCGATCGATGAAGCTCATTCGCGTATCCGGTTCCAGAGAGAGTCGGCCAGGCCGGCTTCGGCTGACCCCAGCAGGGGTCGCATTGCCTCGAGCGCCTCGGCGATTGCCCGCGGAGACGCGCCGGCGTTGCGCGCCCCTCTGAGGTGGGAGTGAAGCTGCCGCTCCGCCCCCTGCACGGCGGTTTGGGCCATGACGCAAAGCTCCCGCCGAGCAAAATCGAGCCCGGGGCGGCCCAGGGTGCGCCCGTACCCTTCCGTGATCATCCACGCCTCCAGAGCAGGATGCAGCGCGCGGACATTGCCCCGGAGCCGCTCGTAGCTGGCTCCGTATACCGTGCGACAGAGCGATTCTCCCCGAGAGCGCCACTCGGCCGCGCGCGAGTAGTCACCGCCATCTTCTCCCGGCGCCGGTACGGCAGCGCCGACCCGCCGCCAAATGGCGGCGGCCGCGAACATCCTGGGCCAGCCAACCATGAGCAGCGACTGGAGCAGCAGCTCGTCCACCCAGCGTGCCGGCACCGCCTCGGATACGCAGGCTCGGCACCGTTCCTCTATGAGGGCCTCGCGCCCGGTGGCGATCGCGGCCGCGAGCGTGACCAGGGCGCGGGTCGGCCCGTCGAGATGGTCCAAACTCTCAGCCGGCTGCGTCATGAGGGTAACCACCCGAGCGCCTTAAACATCGAAGAAGCGCAGCCCGCCGGTGGCACGCAGCTCCCCACGTGACGCGGCCGGAAGCCGCCCACTCGCATCGACGACGGCCATCGTGACCGGGTGCACTGATTCAACCAGGTCGCCGCGCGTGGCTTCGATTCCGAGCTCGGGAGAGTGCATGCGCCTCAAAGATAGCGGCGCGGGCCCGGCCCCAAGCATTACCTTTCCCCGGGCATGCCACGTCTCGTCTCGTCACACCCGGTGTTGTTGTTGCTGGCCGTCGCCGGGCCGGCGCGCGGTGCGGCTCAGGCGTCTCCCTACTTCCCAACCAACGATCCCCGGATGGCGCTCATCGAGCATCTCATTGCCCGGGGAGACATCGCGGATCCCGCCCTGCTCGAGCGGCCGTTCCGGCGGGTGGACGCCGCAAAGGCGCTCGCGGCGGTGACGGGCCCGTTCGGCAAGGGTCTCGCAATGGAGCTGGCCGATCGACCGTCCCCGGGCTGGGCGCGTGTTACCGCCCGAGTGGGCATGAGAGCATTCACCCAGGGGCGACGCGACCTGCTGCAGGCCGGTGGGGCCGGACGCGTCACACCCTATGGCAATGTGGCGGTCGAGGCGGTCGCTGGCCCCCTCGTCGGGGTGTTCCGGCTTGCGGGGGACCGGAACGTGAAATACGACCCGGACTGGCCGGGTTCCGATCGCACGATGCCCAGGATCGAAGAGGCCTACATTGCCGCGCAGTGGCGCTGGGGATCCGTCCAGGCGGGACAGATGCCGCGAAACTGGGGTCCGGTGGGAATTCCAGGCGTATCGATCAGCGATGCCGGGTATCCCCGGCCCGACATCAGCCTCGCCCTCGGCCGCTCGGTCCTTCGATATTCGGCGGTGGCCACGAAGCTCCGAAGCAGCACGGCGTCAAACGGCGAAAAGACCGAGCGCTACTATGCGACGCACCGTCTGACCGCGCAGGTGGGAAAAAGATTGTCCATCGCCGCGTGGGAGGTCGGCGTGATCGCAGGGCCCGGCGCTGCGCTCAATGGCGCCACGCGCGCGGTGGTTCCGCTTCTAGTCTACCCGACTCTGTTCGCGTCGAGAGATCATCGAAACGAAATGGTGGGCGGCGGTATTTCCTGGCACCCGTCCGCCCGGCTCGAATCGAAGCCGAACTCGCCATTGACGATTGGAACTTCGACGCCAACAATCCATATCCCCAGCGTTGGGCGGGGTCGCTGAGCGGCTCGGGCGCGCTGGGCAGCACCGGCTCATGGCGCGCCAGCTACGTCACCGCGTCGAGCCTGGCGTTCCGGACCTTGAGCCGGGAGGAGAACATCGTGGATCGGGGCATCGGAATCGGGCGGCTGTTTCCCGATAACGAAGTTATCGACCTGTCCGTCGGCATTCCACTCCGCAACCAATGGCTCCTGACACCGAAGCTGGCGTTGCTCCGGCAGGGCGAAGGGCGAATTCAGGGCCCGTTCCCGAGCCCTGCCGAGGCGGCCTCGGTTCCCGCCCGGTTCATCGGCATCGTCGCGAACTCCTTCTGGGCGGGTATGGCGGTCGCGGGGTATCGGGGCGGCCTTCAGATTATGGGAGAAGGGGGGCTCCGGCACACGACCAACGCGAATCATGAACCGGGTCGGAGCCGGACTACCTTCGAAGGGCGAATCACCGCCACCTACGGTGTCACGTTGCCGAAAGGGGAGCAATGAGACCCACGCCGCAGCCGCCGCCCATCCTGCGTGACCGACTCATTCAGCTGCTGGAGCGGATGAAGAGCCGTCGCATCGTCGTGATCGGCGACGTGATGCTGGACCGGTACCTGATCGGCGACACCGAGCGCCTGTCACCCGAGGCACCGGTCCCGGTGGTGGCGATCCGGGAAACCCGGAGCGCCCTGGGCGGCGCCGCGAACGTGGCCGCGAACGTCGCGGCCATCGGCGCGTCGTGCCGGCTGGTCGGGGCCGTGGGAGACGACAACCATGCCGGCGCGATCCGCGCGGAGCTCGCCGCCGCGCGGCTCGATGACCGGCACCTCGTACCGATATCCGGCCGCCCCACCACCACCAAGACCCGGGTCCTGGCGCGAAGCCAGCAGGTGGTGCGCATCGACGAGGAAGTGGATTCGCCGGTCGCCGGACAGGATCAGGAGCGGCTCATCTCGACGGCGCTGGCCGCGCTGGTGGATGCAGACGCGCTGGTGTTCGAGGACTACAACAAGGGCACGCTCACCGAGGCGCTCATCGCCGCGGCTATGAGCGCCGCCAAGCGGCGTGGCATTCCGGTGGTGGTGGATCCCAAGTTCCGGAACTTTTTCAGCTTCGGCGGCGCCACCGTCTTCAAGCCGAATCGGCGCGAGCTCGAGGCCGCGATGGGCGCGACGCTCGACCTCTCGGGACAGGACGCACTGCAGGCGGCGCTCGCCAAGCTCGGCGTGGACAACCTGCTGCTCACCCTCGGCCCCGACGGCATGGTGCTGGTCACCAAGGATCAGGTCATCACCCACATCGCGAGCCTGGCCCGCGAGGTCTTCGACGTCTCGGGCGCGGGCGACACCGTCACCGCGTGGGTCGCCACGGCGCTGGCGGCGGGCGCGACGATGCGGGAGGCGGCCCACCTCGCGAACTATGCGGCGGGTCTCGAGGTTGCCAAGTCGGGCGTGGCGACGGTCGCGCCGGCCGAAGTACTCGCGGTGCACGAAGAGACCCACGACGCGCTGGGCCGGTTGCGGCGAAGCGGAGTCATCTAGTACCTTCCCCCTCCCGAAAACATCGGGCGATTAGCTCAGCTGGTTAGAGCGCGCGCCTCACATGCGCGAGGTCGGGGGTTCGAGCCCCTCATCGCCCACTGCAAAAGCCCGAAGCCCCGCGTGTCCTTGGACACGCGGGGCTTCGTGTTACGACGGGTGCCCGCGCTCGGCCGGTTCGTCAGGTCCCGGGCTCGAGCGCGCACCCAGCCGGGGGCGTCCCGCGAATGATGCACTCGGCGCGCGGGAGCGGGAACTTGCTGAAAATCTTGTGCGCCGGCAAATCCTTCGGCAGGGTGCCAAGCTTGTTGTAGTGCCGGAGGTCGATCCAACGGTGTCCCTCGAACAGCAGCGAGTACCGCTTCTCGTACAGCAGCTCATCCAGCACCGCGGCAGGAGTCTGGGGCCCCGCGTAGGTCGGAAGCCCACCCGAGGTCGTCCGGATGAAATTGAGATCCGTGAGGGCCGCCGGAATGTTGTTCAGACCCAGGTTGGCCTCGGCGCGCAGCAGGATCAACTCCTCGTTGCGGATGATCGGCACCGAGGCGGTAGGAGAATTGTAGACCGAGAACAAAATATCGGTGGTAATTCCCTGGGTGGTCACGGGGGGGCGCGATTTGACCTTGGCCTGGTAGCGCAGGTCACGCTCCCCATTGGCGCGAAGCTGGGCGTCGTTCCGGAGCGAAGGATGCGCGTTGAGCGCCCGCCCTTCCGGATCGAAGAGTCCGTTCAGGACATCTCCGGCGCCGGAACTGAAGGAGTGGAAGGCACCCAGACTGAGCGAGGCGCCGGTATCGAGGAATGACGACGAGAGTGCCGTCAGCGCTCCGGTCCAGTCGTTGAGGTAGATCGCCACCCGGGCCCGGATGGCCCGGTTGAACTTGATGAACGACGCCGGCGTCTTGAAATCGGCGAAGCCCGTCGACAGCGGGAACGAGAAGCTGGCGCCGGCGTTGGTCAAGTCGGTCCGGCCCTGTTCGAGCAGCGCCACGATCCGGTCGAAGGTCTGGGCCTTTGAGACGACCTCGCCGGGCGGCGCCGTGGGCGGGAGATCGGCATCGATCACCGCCCCATTCACGTCGCGGGTATTGATCACCCATAACAAATCCAGCGCCTGCAGGGTTTTGGCAAAGCCACGAAGCCCGTTCTTCTCCTGGTCGGACATGCCGGCCACTTTGTCTACCGCCGCCAGGACGGTGTTTTCGGACCTGAGATTGGCGTACCGTTGGCCCCAGAGGTTGCCGCCGAAGGCGGGGCTTCCTCCATCGAGCGGCCCGCCGAGCATCTCGGAAACGAAACGCGGATCGGCGGGGTCGAGGTTGTACCCCTCCCGGCTGAGAATCGCGAGCAGCGGGATGAATCCGTTCTGAGCGGCCCAACTGCCGCGAAGTCCGACCAGTAGTCCGGTCGCCGCGGTATTGATGCCGACCGGGGTCGGATTGTTCTGAAATTCTTCCAACCCGGGATTGTTCAGATCGGTCGCATCGAACGCGTCGCACGCGCCCGCCAGCAGGGCCGCGGCGAGGGCGGTAGCAGCGAGGACCTTGGTGAGTGAGGTCATGGCTCAAAACCTCAGATCGAGAGTGAAGTAGAAGCTGCGGCTCGGCGGGAACGGTGTCACATCGATGTTCCGAGCAATCGCCTGATTCCCGAAATTGGAGACCTCCGGGTCCAGCCCGGAATAGGGCGTGGCCGTCAGCAGGTTTCTTCCGCTGAGCGTCATCCTCCCACCCTGGAACACCCCCCACAACGACCGGACCACGCTGGACGGCAGCTCGTAGGACACCGAGACCTCACGAAGCTTGAGGAAAGTGGCCTTCTCGATGTAATTCGACGCGACCTTGCCGAAGCCCGACAGCCGGGCCTGGCCCACGGTCTTGGTCGACCCCGGTATCGGATCGGCGTAATCCACCGTCACTCCGCCGAAGTCATACAGCAGCCGGGTGAGGTTGATGATCTCGCTCCCCTGTTGCCAGTCCGCCAGCACGTGGAAACCCCAGTTCTTCCAGGTGAGGTCGCTGATCAGACCCATCCGGAAGTCGGGATTCGCGTCGCCCAGGGTTCGAACGGTGTCCCTCCCGTCAGACAGGGTGTCGTTTCCGACGATCTGGGTCGCAGAATGTCCCAGCTCGATCTTGAACGCGCCCAGCGACGTGCCGAATCCGCCGGTTTCGAACGCCGGTACCGGGAGCTCGGTGATCCTGCTGCGGTTGGTCGAAAAAGTGGTGCGCACGTACCAGTTGGTGGACTTTGTCTGCACCGGCACGATGCCGACCGCGAGCTCGACCCC
>JANNGX010000290.1:0-4634 GCA_031404115.1 Gemmatimonadales bacterium
TCGCCCAATTTCGGCACCGCCGCGGCCCCCTTCGCGGTCACCAGCCTGGGTGACGCGGACGGTTTTCTCGTCAAGCTCAATGCTTCTGGAGCGCTGGCCGCCAATCCATAGACCCTCGTATTCGGATCATCAATCCGGCACGATCCGGAAGGCGATTTGATTGAGCGGTACGCTGCCGTACCGGACTCCCCCGCACCCGGGCTGGCCGGAACACGAGCCCGGAAATCCGCCTGGGTCAGTCCCTTTGACGCTCCGCCGTTCGCTGCAGCAAAGGCAGCCTTCGGTGCAACTCCCGCCCCGCTTCTGCAACCCGGGGGCCCACCGGACCGTATCGCCTACTTTGGACCACCGACCAGTCAGTGTCGCCCGCTCACCCGGAGAGGCCTCCATGTTTCTGCTTGTTCTTGCCGCGCTGACCGCAAATCCGCCCGCCATCCGCGCCGCCGAGCCGCTCCTCGTGACCACAAGTTGGCTCGCCGAGCATCTCAAGGACCGCGGCCTGGTAATCTTCCAGATCGGCGACCAGGCTTCCCGCCCGGCATACGACGCCGGCCACATTCCCGGGGCCCAGTTCCTCAAACCGTTCTCCGAGCTTTCGCGCCCACGGGTCGAGGGCGCCCTGTCGCTGGAGCTGCCCAGCGCCGAGCTGCTCGATTCGGTGCTGGAGGCCAGGGGAATCTCCAACGATTCCCGCGTGGTGCTCTACTGGGCCCAGGAGTATTTCTCGCCGACTTCGCGCGCCCTGTTTACGCTCGAGTACGCCGGCCTGGCGGGCCGGGTGTCGATCCTCGACGGCGGCCTGGAAGCGTGGAAACAGGAAGGACGACCGGTCTCTACCGAGAATCCCACGGTCGCCAGAGGCAATTTCACCGTGCGCGAAAATCCGGCGGTCGTCGCGGATGCCGAGTACGTCAAGGCACACCTCGAGGACCGGAGCGTTCGGATCGTGGACGCCCGCGACACGACCTTCTACAAGGGCACCAGCAGAAGCCCTGCTAGCAATGGACACCTTCCCGGCGCCGTCAGCATCCCCTTCGGCACCATGGTGGACTCCGCGGGCAGGATGCTGACACCGGCGTTGCTCAAGCGGGAGTTTGGGAGGGCAGGGGTCAAGGACGGCCAGACGGTGGTAACGTACTGTCACATCGGACAGCAGGCCACGTTGGTCTGGTTTGCGGCTCGCCTGCTTGGCTATGATGCGAAGATGTACGACGGCTCCTTCCAGGACTGGACCCGGCACCCGGAGTTCCCGATCGTGAATCCCGCGGCCGCAAAGCCGGAGTAACGAGCATGCGCGCATCCTCGCCGCGCTGCTCGCGACCTCGCCCGGCGACTCGATGCTGGTGTCCCCCGAGTGGCTCGCCGCCCACCGGACCGATCCAGGGCTGGTGATCCTGCACGCGAATGGAGCCGGAAGACCGAGCGCCGGGTGTGACCGGCGCCACACCTCGCTAGAGATCCGGAGTCACCCGATGAGATCATCGTTGATGCGTTCCTGCGCCATACTGGCTGTACTGACGGTCCTTCCGCTGGTTCCCGGAGGAGCGGCGGCGCAGGACAGCTGTGGCGAGCGCGAGGCGCCGCCCGGCCCCCTGGTCTCGGCGGAGTGGCTCAAGCGGCATCGTGCGGACCAGGGGCTGGTTCTCCTCCACGCCGAGCGGAGCCGGGCGCCATTCGATTCGGCTCATATCGCCGGGGCGCGCTTCATCGGGATGGGATCGTTCACCGCCAGGCGGGGTGAGCTGCTCACCGAGCTACCATCGGTGGCGCAGCTTGATTCGCTGTTGGAATCACTCGGCGTGGGAGATCAGGGCCGGATCGTGCTCTATGGGGAAACCCTCCCGGTCACCCGTCTCTACTTCACGCTCGACTATCTCGGGCTGGGAAACCGGGTGTCGGTGATGGACGGCGGGCTTCCGGCATGGCAGGCCGCGGGCGGCGCCGTCACCGCGGAGGCGACCCCCAATCCCACCCGGGCCGCGCTGACCGTGACGCCTCGTCCTGAGGTGTTGGCGGATGCCGCATGGGTGGAGGCGCACCGCCAGGATGGTCAGGTGCTGGTCGTCGACGCGCGCACCAAAGAGGAGTTTGACGGGAGCAAGCCGGAAGCGCGGGGAGCCCGCCCGGGTCATATCCCCGGCGCGGTGAATCTCGACTGGACCACGACGCTCGCCGACGGGAAATTCCGCGAGCTCGGGCAGCTCCGCCAATTGATGGCCGGCGCGGGCGCCGCGCCGGGGAAGGAAATCGTCACCTACTGCCAGGTCGGCACCCGTGCCAGCGCGATCTACTTCGTGGCGCGGCTACTGGGCTACCAAGCACGTATCTACGACGGGTCGATGAACGAGTGGGCCAGCCTCACCGCCCTGCCGGTCGTGAAGTCCGATTCCTCCCGGCCCTAGGCGGCAGCGGGATCGTCCTGCATCAGGCCGAAGATGTTCCCCTCGGTGTCCTTCGCGTACGCGAGCCACCCGATGCCTGGAATTGCCTGCTTGGGAAGGGCGAGCTCCCCGCCCAGACTGATCGCCTTGGCAAGGCAATCGTCGAGGGTTGTCACTCCGATGGTGCAGACGTAAGCGATCACCGGGGCGTCTGGAGTGAGTGTGCCCCGCCGCGGCACCAGGCCACCGTCGATGCCCGGCCCGTCGCCCGTCTTGATGGTCCAGTACGGCATCGGGCCCTCCCACGGCGTGAACTTCCAGGCAAAGAGCTTCTGGTAGAACGCGATCGCCCGCTCGGGCTCGGCGGCGTGGATTTCGAAATGAATGGGACGTGACATGGCGCCTCCGCTCTCGGGGTGATCAGTGTCGAGCGCTGAATCGGTCGAGGAACTCCCGCTCGCCGGGGGTGAGACTCGCGATACCGGACGCGCTGATCTTGTCGAGGATCCGGTCCAGCTCGTCACGATTGACTTCGTGCAGACCGTCCCGCTTGATCTTCTTCCAGCGGTCCATCGCGCCCGCAGTCGTTTCGATCCGCGGGGCGGGAGCCTGCATCTGTCGCTTGAACCGCTCGTTGCCGGCGTTGCGCGCCAGCAACTTGAGGAAGATGTAGCCACCGACGAATCCGCCCAGATGCGCGAAGTGCGCCACGTTGCCTCCGCCCGCCCCGCCGAATCCGAAATACAGCGAAATCCCGGTCAGCAGGAGCACCATGTAACGCGCCTCGATGGGGATGATCCCCCAGATCAGCATTTGATTGCGGGGCCAGAACCAGGCGTACGCCAGCAGGACTCCGAAGATCGCCCCCGACGCACCGATAATCGGATGGCCGATGGGGATGGACAGGAGCGCGCCTGCGATGCCGCTCGTGAAGTACAGCCCGAGAAAAGCCTTCCCGCCGATCCGGTCCTCGACTCGCGGCCCGAAGAAGAAGAGCGAGAGCATGTTGAAGAAGATGTGCCCGAATCCGGGCGCGTGCAGGAACAGATAGGTCACGAAGGTCCACGGCCGCCGCAGCGCCAGCTGCGGAATGAAGGCCATCGCGTCGACCATCGCAGGTGCGGTGTTCTGAAGAAAGAACACCGCGATAGTCGCGAGAACGATCCGCAATACCCAGGGCGTCATGATACTCCGTCCCGGGCGCGGCGAGCGCTCGGATAGCTGATGATGTGCTCCCACTCGGAGGCATCGGAGCGCGCCACGACCGCGACCACCGGGTCGGTGTCGCTCAGGTTGTATACCTCGTGCGGCACCCCTGGCTCGATGAAAATGAAATCGCCCGCTTCGTTGTCCAGCGACCGCGAGAGCCCCTCCCCGTAGCGATGGCGCACCCGACCCGAGAGGAGGTAGAGCATCACCTCGAAATCAACGTGAATGTGGGCATACGCCACGGCACCGGGTGGAATCGTCGCTACGTTCATCGACAGGCGGGACGCGCCGGCGTTGGCGCCGGAGAGTCCGCCGAGGTACTGGATGCCGTTCCAGTTCCGGCACAGCGCGCTCCCCCTGAGGGTCGCGATCCCGTTCAGCCGTTCGGCTGAGGGAATGGAAGAGTCCTGGGTCATGGCGGAAGAACCGGTCAGTAGGACGGCCGCGCCGTCGGGTGCAGATCCACGGTGCTGTTGATCAGGATGTCCCAGTAGCCCAGGCTGTCGGGATGGACCGTGAGATCGAGGAAGCTCGCGAAGGTCTGCATCAGCTGCACACTGAGATGTCCCGGCCGCGGCTGCGGGACCGGACCGGGCTCGGCGCCCCGCCACCCGCGCCCGAACGAACTGCGCACCATAACGCCGGCCGGATTCACAGGCAGGGCGCGAACGTTGTCCGCATACCGGGGGAAATTCCCCTGGCGGAAGAGGTACATCTCGACGTTGGAGACGTAGAACGCCGAGACGGTGCGGCCCGTTTCCTTGAGGTACCCGGCGATCGCCTTCATCGCGACGGGCCCGGAAAGATCCCCCACCACCGGCACGATCCGGTTCTGCCGCTCCATGTCCCGCACCAGGCGGAAGCGGTCCTCGCTGGACAAATAGCTCGCCTGTTGTCCGTCCAGGTCCGTGGCGGTGTACAGATCCCGCTGGCTGGGGTAGCCGGGGCGGGAGGGACGACCCAAGCTGGTGTACCGGAGATTGAGGCCGGCGGACGCGAACTCGTCGTGGAACCGCCGGAGCGTCGTGCGATCCAGCTCGGTGA
>JANNGX010000291.1:0-28359 GCA_031404115.1 Gemmatimonadales bacterium
GGCAATCAATCCCTCGGTCTGTTCCCGCGCCGCACGGAGCCGGCGCGCCGCCCCATGAATCTCCCCGACCCGCGCATACACCCGGTCCAGCATCTCCTGCTGGCCCCGAAACGCCTCGGCGCTGGTGGCCGCCCGCGGATCGGGGAGCACCTCGAGCGGGCGCACCCGCGGCTGCCCACCCAGGGTGAGCCGGACCCGGTAGCTGCCCGGCTCCACCCGGTAACCCGGGCTCTTGCCGCTCTTCGTGCCCGGCACGCCCGCGGCCGGCTCCCGCCGGAGGTCCCACACAAATCGATTGAGGCCCGCCTCGGCGGGAAGCTTCGGCGAGCGCACCGCGCCAGCCGGGGCGTCCTTGGGCGGCGCCGCGCTGGTGAAGCGCCGGATCACCACATCCCGGCCGTCGAGAATCTCCAACGTCAGCGCGGAAGCGCTGTCGGGCGCCGTGGCGAGATGGTACTGGAGGATCGCTCCATTGGGGGGGTTGGTGCCCTGGCCTGCCTGCACACCGCCCCCGCCGAGGCTGGTCCGATAGGCCTGGCGCGGCGCGACGAGGTGCAGCGGCGCCTTCGCCATCGAATCCGACATCTCGTACAGCGGCGACACGTCATCCAGGATCCAGAACGCCCGCCCCTCGGTGCTGATCACCAGATCCTTGTTCTTGATCCGGAGATCGGTGACCGGCACCGCCGGCAGATTCTGCTGGAACGGCTGCCAGCGCGCCCCGCCGTCGAAGGAGAGATACACACCGGTCTCCGTGCCGGCATAGAGCAGGTTTCGGCGCGAGGGGTCTTCCCGCACCACGCGAACCGGCTCGCCCTCGCGCAGCCCGGTCACGATCCGGGTCCAGCTCCTGCCGTAGTCGGTGGTCTTGTAGGCGATCGGCGTATTGTCGTTGAGCCGGTGCCGGCTCACCGCCACATAGGCGGTGGCGGGATCGTGCGGTGACACTTCCACCATGTTGATCAGCGCCTCGGGCAGATCCTTCGGCGTCACATTGGTCCACGTGCTGCCGCCGTCGCGGGTGAGCTGCACCAGACCATCATCGGTACCCACCCAGATCGTCCCCTTTTCCCGGGCCGATTCGGCGATGTAATAGATCGTACCGTACACCTCGCCGCCGGCACCTTCATTGGTGATCGGCCCGCCGCCCCGGCCCTGCCTGGTCTTGTCGTTCCGCGTCAGGTCGGGGCTCACCGCGGTCCAGCTCTGCCCCCGATCGGAGGTCCGGAACAGGACGTTGCCGCCGAAATAGAGCGTCGTCCGGTCGTGGGGAGACGCGATCACCGGCGGGCTCCAGTTGAAGCGGTAGCGCTGCTGGTCCGACGGCTCACCCAGCCCGACGGACGGATAGGGATGCACATCGCGCACGAAGCGGTTGGTGAGATCGTACTCGCTGATCGACCCCTGGATGCTGGTGCCGTAGATGTAGCGGGGGTTGGCGGGATCGAAGGCCAGATGCGCGCTCTCGCCGCCGCCCACATCGTGCATCATCTCGTTGGGAATGCCGCCGCCGTCGGTGGCGCTGGGAATCGCCACGGTGGAATTGTCCTGCTGCCCCGCGTACAGCCAGTAGGGGAATCGGTCGTCGGTGATGACGCGATAGAACTGCGCCGTCGCCTGGTTGTTGATGCTCGACCAGGTCTTCCCGCCGGTAAAGGAAGTCGCCGCGCCGCCGTCGTCGCCCTTGATCAGGTTCTGCGGATTCGCGGGATTGATCCAGAGATCGTGATTGTCGCCGTGCGGATCGGGCAGCTCGGTAAAGCTCTTCCCCGCGTCGAAGGACCTGAGGATCGGCGCGTTGAGCACGTACACCACGTCCGCGTTCACCGGATCGGCAAAGACGTTCATGTAGTACCAGGAGCGGGCCCGGAGCACCCGTTCGGCATTCACCAGACTCCAGTTTTTGCCGGCGTCCTCAGACTTGTAGAGCCCGCCGTCCTCCGCCTCGATGATCGCCCACACCCGGTCCGGGTTGGCCGGAGACACCGCGACGCCGACCTTGCCCATGAGCTTGGGGAGCCCGGTGGTGAGCCGGGCCCAGGTGTCTCCGCCGTCGGTCGTTTTCCAGATTCCGCTGCCCGCCCCGCCACTGCGCACCTGCCACGGGGTGCGCTGGTGGTCCCACATCGCCGCGTAGAGGACCCGCGGGTTGGTGGCATCCATCACGAGATCCGACGGTCCGGTGGCCGAGTCGCCGGCGAGAATTCGAGTCCAGCTCTTTCCGCCGTCCCCGCTGCGGTAAACCCCGCGCGTGGCACCGGGACCCCAGCGGCTTCCCTGCGCCGCCACGTACACCACATCGTTGTTCCTGGGGTGCACGATCACCTTGGAGATTTGCCGGGAGTCCTTGAGCCCCGTGTGGGTCCAGGTGCGACCCGCGTCGGTGGACTTGTAGACCCCGTCTCCCCAGGAGGAGGACACCCCCCGAATCGGCGCCTCGCCGGTGCCGACGTAGATCACGTTGTCATCGTCGGGCGCCACAGCGATCGCGCCGATCGATCCCATCCGGACCTGTCCGTCGGTGATCGGGCGCCAGCTTATGCCCGCATCGTCGGTCTTCCAGACCCCGCCGCCGGTGGCCCCCATGTAGTAGACCATCGGCTTCCCGGCGACGCCGGCCACCGCGGTGACCCGGCCGCCTCGCCAGGGCCCCACGCTTCGCCATGAAAGACCATGGAACCGCGTGGAGTCCGCCGGGGGCGGGGCGGCCGCCGTCCTGGGCTGCCCCAACGCCGGTGTGCACAGGCCGACGAGGGCGAAAACAACCAGCACCAGCGTGGGAGCCGCAGGGCGGTGCATACATGACCTCCGCAAGGGAAAAACGAACAGAGCCGCCTCGTTGGAAGCGGCTCCGTAGTGTATCCCCATCGGCGCCGAAAACCACGCCGCCCCTACCGCTCACCGCTCACTGGTCACCGCTCACTGCTCTCCCCCACCGCAACCAACTGTTGCAGACTGGCGTTCATCTCCTCTTCCGGTACGTCCCCACCGCGCCGCGCCTCGGCCAGGGTATGCCGGGTGAGGAACAGACCATGCCAGGCCCCCCGCGACGTGCGTCGCAGGGTCTCCAGGGTCTCCCGGAGATCCGACGGCGCCACCGGCTTGACCAGGTAGCCCCGGAAGCCCGCCTGGCGCAGCCGGGTCGCGTCACCCGGGTTGCCCACCGCCGGCAGCATGATCAGCGCCGGGCGGGCCAGATCATCGTTGTCGAGGATTTGTCGTCCCGCTTGTTCGTAGCCCAGCGCATCGTGGTCGCTGAAGATCACGATCGCCGCAGCCCGACCGACCCCGGCCCGGCGGTGCAGCTCGGCCATCGCCTCTGCCCGGTTGCCGAAGCCGGTCGCCTGGTACCCCGCGGCCTCGGCGATGGCGGCCCACCCGGCGCGTTGATCAGGATCGGTGTCCACCACCAGGAGACCACCCCCCGACACCACCGGTACGGCGATCGGCAGCTCGCCCAGGCCGAACCCGGCGGGCTTGGGAATCAGGGACTCCTCCAGCATGGGCAACGGAAGCGAGGCCGTGAAGCGGGTACCCGCCTCCGGCAGGTTGGTGACCGTGAGCTCCCCACCCATCAAGTGGGTGAGCTGCCGGGCGATGGGGAGCGACAGGCCGCCGTCCCGCCCGGGATAGACGTCTCCCCGCGAGAACGGCTCGAAGAGCGTGGGCAGGAGATCGTGAGGAATCGAGGGACCGGTGTCCTCGACCACGAACCGAACACCGCCCTGGGCCGCGCGCATCGCGCCGCGGGCCACTTCCACCACGATCTCGCCGCGTTCGATCCGGGTAACCGCATCCCGGACCAGGGAGGCGAGTACCTGGCGGATCCGGCCCGGATCACCGGTCACCCGTCGCGGGGCGTCAGGCCGCCAGGCCAGCCGGAGAGACAACCCCTTGGCATTGGCCTGGGCCGACAGTGCGGTGGCCATGTCCTCCACCATCACCCGCAGGTCGAACGGGATCGGCTCCAGCGGAAGGGTCCCGCCCTCGAGTCGGGAAAAGTCCGAGACGTCGTTCAGGATGCCGTGCAACGCCTGGGCGGCGCCGTTCACCGCGTCCACGTAGGCGCGCTGCGTGGGCAGTAACGCGCCGGTGCGCAGCAATCCCGTCAAACCAAGAATCGCGTCCGCCGGCGTCCGCATGGTGCGACTCACCGTCGCAAGCACCTCACCCCGTACCAGGTTGGTGGATTCGGCCGCCGACCGTGCGCGCCGGAGGGCATCCAGCTCGACCAGCAGCTCGTGGAGCTCGGTGGTGGCGCGCTTGAGCGCCGCCGCCAGCCGCTCGCGTTCGTCCTGCGCCTCGGCGAGTGTGACGTCGAGACCCTCGAGCACCTCCCGCCACGCCGGGGGGAGCGCATCGAGCGACCCGAAGGTACGAACGAGTGGATCCGTCAATCGGTCGAGCACGCCAAGGTTGCTCCGGCATAGGCGAAGGCCAGCCGTTCCGTATATCGACGGAACGGTAGCGTCATCATTCTGCGAGGAAGATGACGTGCATTTATTGATCCAAATTGGAGTTAGAGAGATGCTATCACACCATGTGCCCAATGATAGTTCATCGAGACCGTCAGAAAACTATATAGTAGTGGTATATATAACTACTAAATGCGAGTTCCTCGCGATAGCTACCGGCTTGACCCCCACCGACTTACCCCATCCAACCAGGAGCAGTCGCGAAAACACGACACATTCGGGGAGGCGGCGGCGACGAGGGCGTGAAGGGAGATTGGGGGAATGGGTCGGTGCACGGCACCGCACGCGCAGAGCGCGAGGACTCTCGCTCAGCGCGGGGCGGACAATACCGGAATCCGCACCTGGGTTCGTTCCCAACGGAGGACCAGCGCTTCCGGCTCCACGGAAAGCGTCAGTCGCTCCACCGGTGCGGCCGCGGTTTCACTGCGCAGGATTGCTCGCCCCAGCTCCTGGGCTTTCACCGCGTCACCGTATTCCGACTCGATGCCCCATTGCGAGGTGGACCGATTGAGGATGACCTCCCAGGTTTCCGGACCCGGCACGGTGTAGAGCGTGGTTCGGCCCGCCGGCACCGGAATCCCCGCGATCTCCAGCGCACCGGTCGCGATGATGGTGGTGGGCTCGTTGGCCCCGGTGCGCCAGAGCCGGCCGAACGGCACGTACTTCCCGCCGAGCATCCGCCGCCCTCGCGATGCGGGCCGGCCGTAGCACACCTTCACCTTTGCATTTGCCACCGTAAACGACACCGATCCCATCGGGCTCGGCCGCAGCAGCCAGGTCGGGAGCCATCCCCAGTTCCGCGGACAAGGCAACTGGATGGCGACCGAGGGTGAAACCGGAATGGCCGTGAGCACGATGGGCAGCAGCGCGAGCACCGCCACCAGAAGGCCTGCACCCACCCGTCCGGTCCAGGTTCTGAGCACCAGGAATGCCGCGTAGAGCAGGTAACCCGCCGCGGCGAGCCAGGCGATGGACAGGTAGAGAATGGCGGAGGGGGGAACCCGGGGCGCCAGCCAGGGCCCCGCCAGAAGGATGAGACCCGCCAGGACCACCGTGGCGCGAAGCCTCGTCCGGGTCAGGGCGTCACCGCCAGGCCATCCGATCCCGGAGCGAGGTGATGTGGGCCACGTGATGCTTCCCATGCCAGGCGTACATCGCGACGATGTGGTCCAGTCGAAGCGACGCCTGCTTGTCCGGGTGGAAGAAGGTGCGCCCCCACTGCTCCGCCGTCATGCTCTTCAGCAAAACCCCCCAGCGACGGTGCAGAGACTCGAGCAGCATCAGCGAAACGCCCACCTGCGTGCCCGTGGTGTCCGGAAGCTCCGCCCAGCGGGCCTCTTCGTAGGGCTTGATGGTGGGGTTGTCTTCGGTGAGCGCCAGCTTGAACCGGATGTAGGCGTTGAGGTGGCTGTCCGGGAGATGGTGCGCCACCTGCCGCACCGTCCACCCCTCCGACCGGTACGGCGTGTCGAACTGTTCGTTGGTCAGCCCGTGGACCGCGGCCCGGAGCTTGGCCGGCGCTTCGGCGATTTCCGCGATCCAGCCCTCGAGCCGGACCGGCGTGATCTCGCCGATCACCGCGAACTCTCCCACGGGGTAGCGCAGATCGGTCATCGCGGGACGCCCTCCTCGTTGACCCTCATCGCGACGGCGAGCCCGGTTCCGCCAAAATACTGATGAGGACGGCGCCGGGCGTGAGCATGACGCGCCCGTCCGGCGGGATCTGCACGAAGAGATCCCGGCCCGTTTCGGTGAGCGCCGGATACTTGTCACCGATGTCCATCATCATCGAGCGCAGCATGAGCTCGGGAACCGGGAATGCCCCGACGCTGACCCTCCGGAGTCTGAAGTGCGCCAGGCCTTTCCCGGCGGGCAGTTGCTCGATCTCGGCGGACAGCACTGTGGCGGGATCGACCAAAGCGGACAGGGGCCCCAGCATGGCGCGCGCGTCGGGCGGGAGATCCTGGATCCGTCCCGCGAACCTGATCAGCAGGCTGTCCACGGTCACGACGACTCCGACGCTGTCGGGGAGCGGATTGACGCCGAGCCGCACCATCAGATAGGAGGCCCAATCGCCTCCCTCGATGGCACCCTTCGAGGTCGTCCGGTCGAGGAAGACCGAATCCACGACCGCCTGGGCGCGGGTCACCCCCTCCGGGGTGATGCGGCCCGGCGCCTGCGTGAAAGCCGGTGCCGCGTGAAGCATGGCCCCAAGGCCGAGCAGGTATAACGATTTCACGTCACTCGCTCCATGTTGTCCTCCCGCCATAGGACGATGGCCAGGAGTACCGCGCCCACGGTGACACCCATGTCGGCGACGTTGAAGGTCCAGAACCGGACACTTCCCACCCCGATGTCGATGAAATCGACCACACCCAGCGGTGAGCGGAGCCGGTCAAGGAGATTCCCCAGCGCGCCGCCCGCGACCAGGGCAAGCGCCGCGCCGCGCAGGGCGGCGTTGGGAGCCGTCCGACGATAGAGACCAAGCAGGAGGGCAATCGCCAGAAAGGCCACCGCGCTGAAAACGGTCCTCGACCAGGACCCCAGGTCCAGATTCAGGGCGGCGCCTGTGTTGTAGGCCAGGGTGAGGCGGAACCAGTCGCCCACGACGGCGTGCGGCCCCGGGTCGCGCAGCAGCGCGGACTCGACCAGCTCCTTCGTTGAGCAGTCGGCCAGGACCAGCGTGGCAGAGACCGGCCAGAACCAGCGGGCTTTCCGGGCGAACACGCCTCCAATATGACCCTTCAGAGCGCTGGGAGGAACCGCGGCGCCCGGCGCTGGCTGGTGGCTTGCTCGAAGGCGTAGGCATAGCCGAGGAGCGGGCCCTCACTCCAGGCCTTGCCGAAAAAGGAAAGCCCGATCGGCAATCCATGGAGCCAGCCGGCTGGCACCGTCACGTGCGGATATCCCGCCACCGCGGCGGGGCTGGAGCAGCCGCCGGTATAGCGGTCGCCGTTGACAAGGTCGGTGGGCCATGACGGCCCAGCGGTAATCGCGACGAGCGCGTTCAGGCGGTGGCGCGCCATGATCCCGTCGATCCCCCGGGTGCGCGAGTACAGCCGGCAGGCCGCGAGGGCCGATCGGTACTTCGGATCGGTGAGCGGTCCGCACTTGACCGACCGCTCGAAGATCTCCTGCCCGAACCACGGCATTTCCTTGGCCTGGTTGGCGCTGTTGAACGCGATCAGATCGGCCAGCGTCTTCAGGGGAAAGCCGGGCCCGCGGGTGGCCAGATAGGCCGCGATGCCGGCCTTGAACTCGTAGTCCAGGATGAGCGTCTCGGGGTCGCCCAGTTTCTCGACGTTGGGTATCTCCACCGGGTCGATGATCACCGCCCCGTGCTGCCGGAGCGCGGCGATCGCCTCGCCGAGCACCGCGTCCACACTGGGCGGGAGCCCGAAGCCGCGCCGCGCGATGCCGAGACGGGCGCCCTTCAGGCCGTCGGGGCGGAGCATGGAGGCATAGCCCGTCATCGCGCGGCCTCCGATCGCCCGGGTGGCGGCATCCCGGGGGTCGGCGCCCTGGATCGCGGCCAGCACCAGGGCGGCGTCAGTGACGGTGCGGCACATCGGGCCCGCGGTATCCTGGGTTGCCGAGATGGGGATAATGCCGGCCCGGCTCACCAGCCCCACCGTGGGCTTGATCCCCACCAGGCCGCAGATCGAGGAGGGACACACGACCGATCCATCGGTCTCGGTTCCAATGGTGATCGCGGCGAGGCTGGCCGCGCCGGCCGCGCCGGAGCCGCTCGAGCTTCCACAGGCGTTGTGGTCGAGGATGTAGGGATTCCGGGTCAGCCCGCCGCGTCCGCTCCAGCCGCTGGTCGAGCTGATGGATCGGTAGTTGGCCCACTCGCTCAGGTTGGTCTTGCCCAGCAGCACCGCACCGGCGGTGCGAAGCCGCTCGACCACGGTGGAGTCGCGCGGCGCGGCGCTTCCCGCCAGCGCGAGTGATCCCGCGGTGGTAACCATCCGGTCGCCCGAGTCGAGGTTGTCCTTGACCAGCACCGGCACACCATGGAGTGGACCTCGGGGGCCCCGGGCACTCCGCTCCTGATCCAGCCGCTCGGCGATCTCAAGAGCATCGGGATTCGTCTCGATGACCGAATTGAGCGACGGACCGTTCCGGTCCACCGCGGCGATCCGGGCGAGATACTGCTCGGTAATGCCCCGCGCCGTCCACTTGCCGGAGGTCATCCCGTCCTGCAGCAGGTGGACGGTGGCTTCTTCGAGCTCGAATGATTGGCGGACCCGCCGAGAAGGCGGGGGTGAAACGGCCGCGCCGGAAGCCCGGGGAACGAGCGGTAGCCCCAGCCCGGCGGTGAGCGTTCCCTGGAGAAATTCCCTGCGCTTCATCGGATCCTCCTCGGTGAGAGGGGTCGGCAGGCCTTGAGCTCGTCGAGGTAACTCTCGGGGAATTCCAGGAGGGTTGCCACCTCAATGATGCGCTCGAGGTATCCGCGCGACGCAACCCCCGGAGAATCGTCCACCGGACGGTAGATCATCGCGATGGCCCTCGTCCCGTCGGGGGTCTGCACTCCCGCGGTATCCTTCCGTTAGAATCCCTTCTGAGTGCCTTCGAACTCATCCAACGCCACTTCGTCCGCGGGAGCGAGCCGCCAGAGCACGCCGTGAACCACGCTGCCGGCGCGGGCCCGGACCGTCCCGTAGTGCCCGGCCGCGATCCCGAACGCGTGGTCGGGCAAAATGGCCGGGCCCAGGCGCACCGCGCCGGGACAGTGTGCCGTCATGTGGACCGGATCCATGTTGGCGCCGTAGGCAAAGTAGGTCGTCCCGATCACGGGATCATGCCCCCTCCAGTCCCGCGGACCAGCTGCCTCACCGCTGGAATCACGGTGATACGCACCAGCCCCTGGGGCCGGGAGAGCGTATCCAGCGCAGCACTTCGGGCCTGGATCCAGTCCGCTGGCGCCGGCCCTCGCTCCAGCTGGTCCAGGGCTTCGAGCCCGATCGCGCTGACCCGCGTCAGGGCCCGCGCGGCCACGGCCGCGTCTCCGGCCAGGGGGGCGCGAACCGCGAGCGCGTCGATGGCGGGGGCCAGTGCCGGCCACGTCTGGAACGCCTCTCGCAGCCGGGACCGGGCACTCCCGTCTCCCGCGATGGCGGCGCTGGCGAGGGCCCGCATGTCCCACTGCGCAGGGGGATCCGGGCGCGCGGCATCCACCACGAAGACCAGCGGAGTGAGCTGGGTCAGTTTCTGGAGCCCCCCCCGCTCACCAAAGCTCACCGGCTCCACCAGGCCCAGGAATGCCACCAGCGCCTCGACGTTTTGTCCCTGGGCGAGGCGCCGCGCCATCCGGGGCGAGTGGCCTTCATGTCCCAGGCCCAGCTCCTCAAGCCGCCCCCGCATCACCGCGAGCCGCCGGTACATGTCGGAAACGTCGCGCACCTCGCGGGCCGACCAGAGCCGCTCCGCGATCGCCGCCATCCGCGGCCAGATCCTGGAGTCGATCGACTCCGGGGTCACGTGCTCGTGCCACATGCAGGCTTCGCCACCCAGCACCCGCGCGGACTGTTCCGCGGTCAGGCCGCTGTTGGCCGGCAGCGGATCGACCAGATAGTGCGCCTCTGCCGTGCGCATGTGATCGAGATACCACCCCGCGGAGAGAATGCCGTTGTAGCCCTTCCTGGCGCCTTCACCCAGCGATTCCTGTCCCCGCCACGATTGCACCACGGTCGAGGACGGCAGCCCCGGGTGCAGGATCTCGTCCCACCCGACCATCCGTTTGCCGTGACGAGTGAGGATTCCCGAAAGGCGCCGATTGAAGTAGGCCTGGAGGGCGTCGTTGTCGGCGAACCCCTTGGTCTTCATGAACGCGCGGATCCGGGGATTGTTCCGCCACTGTTTCGGCGCCACCTCGTCACCCCCGATGTGCCAGTAGGGATCGGGGAACAGCACCGCCATCTCGGTGATGAAGCCGTCGAGAAACCGATAGGTGGCTTCCCGAGTCGGATCGAAGGCGGGGTCGAACACGCCGAAGCGCCGCTCGATCGCGTACGGCCCGGGCGCACTGGCCAGGGCGGGATATCCGACAAACCAGGCGGTGGAATGCCCCGGCATGTCGAATTCCGGCACCACCCGGATGCCGCGGTCGCGCGCGTAGGACACGATGTCCCTGATCTGTGCCTGGGTGTAGAAAAGGCCATCCGATCCCTTCGTGGCGAGGAGAGGATACCGCTTGCTCTCGACCCGGAAGCCTTGATCTTCGGAAAGGTGCCAGTGCAGCACGTTCAGTTTCACCGCGGCCATCCCGTCGAGCTGGCGCTTGATCGCCTCCACCGGCTCGAAGTGCCGCCCCACGTCGATCAACAGCCCGCGCCAGGGGAAGCGGGGGGCGTCCTCGATGCGTACCGCCGGCAGATACCAGCCCGCGGAATCGGATTCGACCAGCTGGAGGAGCGTTTCGAGACCCCGGAGCACACCAACGGTCGTGCCCGCCGCGAGACTCGCCGTGGTCGAGGTAACCTCGAGCACATACCGCTCGTTCTCGTCGGGAGACTGCACCCCCTGACCGGGGCCGGCCACCGTCACCGCCAACCCGCCGGCGCCGACCCGCACGCCGAATCCGGTTTTGGTCCCGAGCCGGGCGCGAAACCGATCGAGGGCACGATTCAGCCGGGCATCCCCCGGAGCTCGAACCGGAACGCTAAAGAGGCTGTCGAGCCGGAACTTTCCCTCCCGCCACGACAGACTGGCCGGTACCGGCATCAGGGTGTGACGCGAATCGGCGCGCCTCCCCGAAGAAAGGGTGACCGTGACCAGCGCGGCAAACCAGAACGTGGGGTTCATGGGAGACAATTTAGCGCTTGCGCCGCACCAGCGCGGCCACGATTATGGAGACATGGAGCGAGAGAGAAGCACCGGCGTCATCCTGCTCCGGCGTTTCTGAGCGCTTGCGGCCCCGAGGTACAGCGGTCAGCTTCCCATTCCACTCATCACCGGAGTCACACATGTCCGTCGCCAAGGTCACCGAAATCACCGCAACTTCGAAGAAAAGTTTCGAAGACGCGATTCAGATCGGGCTCAGCCGCGCCAACAAGACCCTCAAGAACGTCAAGGGCGCCTGGATCGCCAACCAGAAAATCGACGTCGAGAACGGCAAGATCGTCAGCTACCGGGTCGGCATGAAAATCACGTTCGTGCTCGCAGACTGAGTCCGACGGAGGACGTCACGCGGGGGGTGAGAGCAGGGGGTGGTGGCGCAGGCGGTCGCGCAGCTCCGCCGCTCCGATCACCCCGCGGGCGCCGTCCTCCACCGACACCGGATCGGGAATCGAGGTCAGTATCCAGGAGTAGATCTCGTTCCACCCCTGTCGTTCTCTCTCGGAAAGCGCGTCGGGCGGGAGGCGGGTCCAGCGAGTCAGAAACTCCTCGTGGAACCCCCAGAAGGAATCCTGCTCTCCCACGAACGCCCGGACAAGACGACGGAACTCCTTGTCGCACCGGTTCATCGTCCGCCTCGCGAGGCGGTTTGTGCCGCCGCCACGAAGGCGTTGACGAGTGGGTGGGCACGGCGCTCGAGGGCCGCGCGCTCGGGCTGGTAAAGCGTCAGCACGAAGAATGGATGACCGGAAAGTTCCACGGCGCGCACCTCGCCGGCCCTGTCGCGGGCGATGATGCGGAGGGGCCCGCCCGCCATCTTCCGCTCATATGCCGGGGAGAGTCCGTAACGGCAGTGGTAGGTCTCCACTACCTCCGCCGCCGCGTGCAACGCCGCCAGCCGGGAGCCGGGCACCGGCACCACGGCGCCGCTCGTCTCCACCAAATCGCAGGACAACGGCGTAATGACCTGCTCCGCGGCGTCCGGGTCGATTTCCGAGTGCGCCGCTCCCGCAACGCCCATCACGTTGCGCGCGTACTCCAGCAATGCGTGCTGAAATCCGCCGCAGGTGCCCAGAAACGGACGCCGGCCTTCCCGCGCGTAACGGATGGCGGACAGCGCCCCTGCCTCGCTGCGGTAGGGGCTCCCGGGGACGCACCAGATCCCGTCGCTGGCCGCGAGCGCAGTGCTCGCCCCGCCGTCCAGCGTGCCGGTGCCGAACCACTCCACGGCCACCTCGGCGCCTAGCGCGGCGCCGGCAAGCTCAAGAACCCGGGGAATGGCTCGGTGCGCCGTCACTTCCGGGTCGTGATCGCCGATGAGACCGATGCGAACCACGGTCATGCCGCGCGGAATCCCGATCCAAGCCAGCGCCCCGCGCGGACCGATATCGGCCAGACGACCCGCCTCGGCCGGGCTGGATCACCCCACAGCGCGGTCAGCTCCTCGCCAAGCGCCGGCACTGGATCGTGGCCATTGACCTTCAGGTAGCGCCCCACCGCCGACCAGGTCCGGATATAGCCGAGGAGATGCACCAGCGTGAAGTCCGCCTCGATGCAGAGAGGAGGCGCCGCAACCTCGGCAATCGGAATCTCGAATTGACGGTAGCCGCGCTCCACATGCACCCGCTCGGGTGTCCAGTACGCTCCCACCGTGTCATGGTAGAATCGGCTCACGGAGGCGTCGATTTCCTGCCCGGTGCTGAGCCCGCCGTAGCACCAGACGGCGAGCGCGCCACCCGGAACGAGCACCCGATCCACTTCCGCGTGAAACTGCGGGCGATTGAGCCAGTGGTAGGCCTGGGCCACGGTCACCAGGTCGGCTCGCCGGGTGCCCACCGCGCTGCACTCGCCCCGGTCCGCCAGGTAGTGCACCCCGGAGAAGCGGGCCCGGGCCCGGAGCTGCGCAACGCTGGCATCGGACGCGACCACTCGCTCGAAATGCGGCGCCAGCATCGCGGCCGCCTGGCCCGAACCGGTGCCCACATCCCAGACCAGCCGCCGCGCCGACGGGCGTTGGGCAAGCCATTCGAAGAGGGCGGCGGGATAACGGGGACGGAACTCCGCGTAGGAAGCGGAGTCCCGCGAGAAGTGATCGGCGAAGCCGGGGGGATTCGGCGCCGCCCGGGTCACGCGGCGCCGGCCTCCGCGGCTCTGCGGGCCAGATACCGCTCGATGGGGGCGAGCCGTTCCTCGGCGTCGGGCAGCGCGGTCACCACCGATTCCAGGTTTCGCAGGTAGTCGGGATAGCTGGCCAGCTCCCGGATCTCCCCGAGATAAGGCTTGAGCTTCGAATACACTGCCAGGTGCTCGGTGTTGGCGGCGTGGAACATATCGGCGTCGATCGCGCCGAGGGCCACGAACGACGCGGCCATCTCCCAGTAGGTCGTGACCATTCGGTACGGCGCGCTCTCCGAGCTCACCCAGATCCGGAGCACATCCCTGGCGCTGGCGGGATGAAACTTCATCACCCACCAGTCGCGCGCGGCCCGCAGCGCCGGCTCACGCCGGGATTCGTAGAGACCGAGCAGGAGCTCGGCGCTGCGCTGTTTGAAGGCCTGGGTTTCGGACATCGGGAACCTTTCTAGTTCACCCGCACGGTCTGGTGATAGACCCGCTCGCGCCGGAGCGGGCCGGGATCGTGCAGCACATGTACGACCGACAGCTCGTAGTCACCGGGCGCGAGCGACCGGACCTGCGCGCGATAGTAGTTCTGGGTCAGGACATTGAATCCTGGTCCCGTGAGTTGCACGTCGATCTGGAGCGTGAGCGTGCTGCCGGTACCGGGGTGCAGATCTCCGAAGAGAGAAAAACCGCCGCGGGCCGTCTGGACCACGCCGGTGATCAGGATCGATCCGCTCCCCCCGGCCGCGGTGGTGGCAAGAGTCGGGATCCCGAAGACTACCCCATTCTCGAATTGCAGCGTGGGAAGGTTCGACTCCGTGGGCAAGCCGCATGCGGCAAGCAACAGGACCAGCGGGAAGCGGCGCATTCGTTCAGCCCTCGGGATCCTTTTCCTCGTCGGAATCTTCCAGATGAATCCGGTGCAGAATGCGATGGAGCACCGGCGCCAGCATGAGGGTCGTCACCGCGATCAGCAAGAGCCCGGCGTAGAGGGCGAAGCACGCCGCGAACAGCTTGCCACCGGTGCTGGTCACGTTTCCCACCTGCCCCATGCCGCCCAGCAGCATCGCCGCATTGAGAAAGGCGTCAAGCCAGGCCTGGTCGCCGAGCAGGTGATACCCCAAGGTTCCCAACGTCAGCGAGATGGCGATCAATCCCAGCGCCGCGGCACCATGGGCGCCGAGACGGCGCAGGAAATGGCGCGGAGGAAGCAGGGGTTGGCCTCGGTGTTCGTACATCACCCCCAAGATACTCCCATCCCGCCCCGCCGCAGTCGGGGCCGCGACTATTTCGCCCTGCGCTTCTTTCGACTGCCGGGCTCGGCCGCGCCGGCGCCCCGTGCCGGGAACGGACTCGGCTCCGGCTTCGGGAGATGTCCGAACAGGTCCTGACGGACCGCCGGGTTGCGCAGTTTCCACATGACGCCGTCGGTGAAGTAGTGGTGGATGTTCAGGAAGGCGAGGACCGAGAGGGCGGTGACCTCGCCCGGACGCCGGCCGAGCCAGCTGGCCACCACATCCATGGCCCGGGCTGGGATCCAGGCAGCCGTCACCACGGACACCACCAACAGAATGACGATGTACCCCAGCATATGAACACCCCGCCGGGAGGGGCTCGACCCCGACCGTGCGGTACGGTTGAGCTCGACGCGGAAGGGAAAAATCAGGTATTGCAGCGCGTGCGCGATCTGCACCCAGAATATGGCGCGGGGATCACGGGCCATCGCGGCGTACCACACGAAAATCGCGGTCCATGCGATCAGGGCGCGGGGCGGCGGAAATTTGCCGGTGCGGCGCTGCACCAGACCGAACCCCACGATTCCGCTCACCAGCGCCAGTGCGCTCAGGAAGGACAAGAGCTCGTACAACGATATCAGGAAAGGGGCGAACTGCGTCGTGTCGAAGCCCCACCGGAAGAACCACACCACATGCCATGCCAGCAACACGTAGAGCCCGCCCCGGATCATCCGCCGCTCGGAGCTCTCGAACGACCGCCCATCCAGAAACATGTAGGTGGCCATCATGCCCCACGCCTGCCCGGTGTAGTGCCACGCCAGGTAGGCGCCCTGCACCGTCATCAGGATAGACACGTACAGATCGGTGCGCTGGCTCTGATACACCGCGAAGGCGATGTACCCGATCAGCAGCAGCGGGACGTAAACGGCAGCCCACCGGTGCGCACGAATGGTCTCGCGGTCCCGGTAGATGAGCCGGTAGGAGGCCATGAAATGCGGCATGTTCACCAGGGCCGCGATCCAGGCCTGTACCGCGACGCCGACCAGCACCAGGTCGCCACGCCCGCTGAGCAGGAGAGGCAGCAGCAACAACAGCGAAAGCCCGCCGACACAGAGAGCATCCACAACAGGCGAGATGATGGCGGGTCGCGGCGCGGCGGCGGCGGGTGCGGTCACCGCGCGCTCCACAATCGCTTCATGATCTGGATCTGGCCGGCGTGGTAGGCGTCGTGCATCGCGATGCCGATCAGCAGGTCACCCCAGGTCCAGCGCTTTCGTCCGGAGGGCTTCTCCAGCAGCGTTGCCGGAAAATCTTCGATGGCCTGAAGCAGGAGCCGGTGCTCCTCGGCCAGGAGCGCCCGGTCTGCCGCCCAGGCGGCCTCAGTGGCGGACGCCGGCATGGCGGGCCAATTGGTGGGGCTTCGGGGAAACTGGGCGACGGCCGTTCCCTGCATTCGACGGCGGATTGCATACATCCAGTAGGCGGAGTGGAGGGCGAGCTCCCAGATGGTGTGTCGGCCGGGGCGCGGACGCCACTGCGCCATGGCGGCCGGGACGCCGCGGACGGCTCCGACCGGGGTCGGACCTCCGTGCCAGGCCTGGCCACGGCTGGGATGCATGGTGCGGGCAATCAGTTGGAGGGTGGCGTCCATGCGGTCAGGGTCCTCGGGCGTCAGGGGTACAGGGCGAGCACCCGCGAAGTATCGCCCGGGGGACCACCCTCATGGATTCAGCGATCGGCCTCCTCCAGGAAACTCTCGAGATCGAAGGGGACGGAGATCCGGAGCTCGGGGTCCCCGAGGGCGGTGCGAGGCCACTCGGCCGATGGCCGGTCCCAGGTCAGCTCGAGCCCGATGCCGTCCGGATCGGAGATGTAGACCGAGACGCTCACTCCGTGATCCGAGGCTCCCGAGAGCGGTATCCCGGCCCGGAGCACCCTGCGAACCGCGACCGCGAGGTCCGAGCGGGCCGGATAACGGATACCCAGGTGGTAGAGCCCGGTGTGGCACGGAGGCGGAGGCGAGGCCCCCTTGCTCTCCCAGGTGTTGAGACCGATGTGGTGATGGTAGTCGCCCGCGGAGACGAACGCCGCGGTGTCGCGATAGCGGGCGACCAGGGCGAAGCCGAGCACCCCGCAATAGAACTCGATCGATCGGTCCAGGTCACTCACCTTGAGGTGGGCGTGCCCGAGCCCGGTGGCTTCGGGAATGCGGTAGCTGCAGAGATGCAGTGCGGGTGCGGTCATGGCGCGCTCCGGTGCGGCGATGCCGGCCGAACGATCGGGACAACGGAGATGATCTAGCGCCGCAAACGCCTCTCGGCTAGGGGACCCTCGGGCCTACACCCCGAACTGAGTGAAGTGGTGGGAAAGATGCTTGTAGCCCAGCACGCCCCACGAGCGCCGGTTCATGGAGCCGAACGCCGGATGCGACGGCCAGTTCGCGTCACCGGAGCGGGCGGCGAGGCGGGCCATCAGCTCCCCGAACGTCTTGACCTCATCGGCCCACACGGCCCGGCCGCTGCGGGCGATCAGCTCCGGCGCGGTGGGGGCTCCCTTGGGGAAGGGCACCACATAGATGATGAGCTGCTTCAGCGGAAAGAAGCGAATGGGGATTCTTTTCGAGGCCGGGACAATGTCGCCCAGGGCCATCCGCATCGATTCGTTCAGGTGCGCGACCATGTCGGTGCAGCTGAAACGACCCCAGACGGCCTTGCTGTCCGGCGTGAGGCGATCGAGGCGGGCGAGCATTTCGTCGGCCGCGTTCGGGTTCCAAAGCGAGCGCATCGGCTATGCCCTTTCTTGGGTCACTGGCGAGTCAGCTCATACTGCCTGACGGTCTCCACCCCATCGGCGTCCGTGTGGACCCCGAGAACGTAACTCGGCCCGACCTCGGTGAGTCGGAAGCCGGGAGGCGTCCGGAGGCTCGCCTTCGGCGTTCCGCCCGAATCGAGGATGAGCCACGCCGCCGCCTCGGCGGGGTCGGCCGGACCCTGCTGCACCCAGAGCGATCCATCAGGAGCAGGCACCACCGCGCTGAACACCGGAAGCGACTTGCCCATCACCGATCGCGAGTGCAGCGCCGTGAGGTAGGGCCGGGCTCGCGCGCTCGGGGTCTTGTCGAGCGCCTGTCGCTTGAGCCGCGCGATCCTCTCATCGGTCAGGGGCTGCGCTTCCAGCGGGAGCACCATCAACCGAAGCACCATCCCGGCGCTCGAGTAGGCCCCGATCACGCTGCCGCCGGGATCCCCGACCAGAATCTCATCGCCCGACACGACGCTGACCGACATGGGCGCGAGAGGCACCACGCCCACCACGTCCCCGCGAGGACCACCAGCGGGATTGTGCACGAAGAAGGTGGTGCCGGGAAACTCGCCCAGCCAGGTGACCGGCCCCGACGCCTCGGGCTCGATAACACCGACCCGCGCAGTGTCACGGTAGGTGCGTTGCGGACCGTAGATATTCGGGGTACTCGCGGTCTGGACCGCCCACCGTCCGTCCCGGAGCCGGCCGACCACGAAGAGCCTCCCTCTGGGGTCCCGGGCGGTGATCGGAATCGTTCTGACCAGCGTACCGTTGGCGAGGAACAGGGTGATCCGCGCGTTGATCCCATCCGAGACGAAGAGAGTGTCTCCTGCCCGGTCCAGCAGCTGCAGGCTCTTGAACTCCCCCGGACCGGCCCCGTTCCGTCCGAGCGCCCGGAGGTAGCGGCCTGTCCGGTCGAAGATGCGAATCTGATTCGTAGCGCCGTCCGGAACGGCGATCTCGCCAGTCGCCAGCCGCAGCGCCCTGCCGATCCGGAGAAACTCGGTGCGCTCGTTTCCCTCCGCGCCGACGGTCACCGACGGACGGGGCGACAGCCGCCACGTAGCCGGGGCTTCCTGCGCCACGCCGGACCCCGTGCCCCCGAAAAGGACGAGCGCGACAAGCACCCGGCCGCGGCTTGCCGCCACCCCAGCACCATCCACACGCGCATGACGGCCCCGAGCCAGATCCTTGCTCAACATCGTGGCGGGAGCGTGCGGGTTAGGGCCAGCAGCGTCAGGCGCCGCGCGGCGGGGTCGATCGGCCGGCTCACCGGGCCGGCCACACCGGGAGGAGGGCGATCCCGAGCGCCGAAAAGACCGGGGGCACCTCGGCCGGCGTGGCACTCTGAAGACAGAATTCCGGCGTGGGGCCGAGCACCATCTGGCGCATCCAGAGCGCACCCTGGACCGAGGAGACGAGCGGCTCGAGCAGGGCGAACAGCGAGGCGTAGCGCATCCCGGAGGGCTTCCCGAACCAGGCAGCCGCTCCCGGGGGCTCGAGGGGAGCGCCCCCCTGAAGCCCATAGAGCCCCGCAGTGCCTGCGGCGGCGAGTCGCGCCACCGCGTCATGGGGTGCCTTGCGAGGACCCGATACTGCGGCCTCGTTGAGCGGGGCCAGGGCGGCCATGTCGCGGACCAGATACCAGTCCTCGTAAGCCGCGGCGCCCTGATTTGCCCAGGGCGCACCGCGGAGCCGCACGGTCGTGGCCTTCAGGAAGCCTTCGGGAGGGTGGGCAGCGAGTGCCGCCTGGAAATCGCGCTGGCGCGACTCGTATTCAGTGCCGGAAACCCCGGACTGCTTCCAGTGCCAGAAGGCGTAGGAAAGCAGCTAGAACTCCCTGCGCTTCATTTCCTTGAAGAAGCGCTTGTTTTCCTCGTCTTGCTCGGCTGGCTTCTTCCGCAGGGTGTCGTCGTACTGGGCGGCACGGTCCACCTTCGGGTTTGCCGCCTTCGCGGCGTGCTTCTTGACCAACTTGGCGATTCGCTGATCTTCACGCTTGGACATCGACGCTCCTCTCTCCGATCAGGTCACGCGAACACGTGGCTGTCCAGCCACTGAATCAGGCTCTTGTCCACCGCATCAGTCGGGATATCCCGGTTCTGGATCATGACCGGAATCCGCTTGCCGCTCTGCATCAGATACCAGCCCGGGGGAACTGCCGCGAGGTCCTTGGCTGGATTGGCGAGTTGCCCCTCGTACGACACGAAATGGAACTCACGCCCACGGTGCTGCAGGCGCTTCTGTTCGATTTTATACGCACTCATTCACCACTACCGGCTAGGGGAGGAAGACCGCCCCGGAAATCTAATCGCGTCCCCCTCCCCTACCGGCTTCCCGGTCTCCCGTCATCCCGTCCTCCCGTCCGCCCGCCTCCCGAGACGCGTCGCTCCGCCTTGGCCTTCGCCCGTACCCGATCCTCGGCCTTTTTGGCCCTGATGGCCGCGATCCGCTCGGCCAGCGGGACCTCGAGCCTCTGCTCGGCCCGGGCCTTGTAGTCGAAGTCCGGGACCGTAACCCGCTGAAGCCGCTTCCCCACCGCCCGCTCGATGCCGCGGAGCTCGTTTTCCTCTTCCGGCGCCACGAAGGTGAAGGCGTCGCCGGTGAGCTCGGCACGGGCGGTGCGGCCGACGCGGTGGATGTAGTCCTCCGGGGCCATGGGCACGTCGAAGTTGATCACGTGGCCCAGGGCTTCGATGTCGATGCCGCGGGCCGCGATGTCGGTGGCCACCAGCACCCGGTACTTCCCGCCCTTGAACCCGGCCAGCGCCTCGGTGCGCTGGGCCTGGCTCCGATTGCCGTGGATCCGCTCGGCCTTCACTCCCTGTTTCACCAGGTAGGCCTGCAGACGGTTGGCACGGTGCTTGGTGCGGGTGAACACCAGTGCTTCCTTGATCTCGCCGTGCTTGAGCAGGTGGACGAAGAGCGCCGACTTCAGCTCCTGGGGCACCGGATAGACGGCCTGGGTAATGCCGATCGCGGGCGCCGACTTTCGCTCCAGGTTGATGGTGGCGGGGTCGCGCAGCATCTCCCGGGTCAGTGTCATGATCGGCGCGGGCATCGTGGCACTGAAGAAGAGCGTCTGACGGCGGGCAGGAAGATGCCGCAGCACCCGGCGGATGTCCGGCAGGAATCCCATGTCGAGCATCCGGTCCGCTTCGTCGAGCACCAGGTACTGCAGGCCGGCCAGCTTCGCGTACGGAAAGCGGAAGTGGTCGAGCAGCCGGCCCGGAGTGGCGATGAGCACATCCGCCCCACTGCGGAAGGCATGCTCCTGGGGACCCATGCCCACCCCGCCGAACACCGCCGCCGCGGTAATGGGGGTGTGCACCGCGAGGTCGTTGGTGTCTTCGAGAATCTGCGCGGCCAGCTCGCGGGTTGGCGTGATCACCAGCGCCCGCGTAGTGCCGCGCGGCTTGTCGAGCAGCTGGTGCAGGATCGGCAGGAGGAATGCGGCGGTTTTCCCGCTCCCCGTCATGGCGCAAGCGAGCACGTCCTTGCCCAGAAGCGCGGGCGGGATGGCATCGGCCTGGATAGGTGTGGGCCGGGTGAAGCCCAGCTCCTTGATGCCTTTGAGGAGGCTCGGATGAAGCTTCAGGCTGCTGAAAGGCACGCGCGATCCTTCTGGTGACGTCGGGCCGGCCGGACGGTCCGGCAAGCTCGGGCAGAACCGGGAAAGATCGCGGGGTGGAGAGCCTTACGCGAGGGGTGCTGTGGGGGAGCCCAGATGCATCCGGCGAGCGACCCCGTCGAACCCTTCCGCTTCCCTTCGATTGGCGGTAAGGAGGGACACCAGAATCCCCGCAAGAAACGACAGCGGCATCGTGACCAGCGCCGGGTTCCGGAGCGGAAACCACGCCGAGGAGTGCTTGAGCACATCCACCTGCAGCGTGGGCGAGAGATAGATCAGGACCAGGGTGCTCACCGTGCCCAGCACCATGCTCGTCACCGCGCCCGCCGTGGTGTACCGGCGCCAGAAGATCGAGAGCACCAGGGCCGGAAAATTGGCACTGGCGGCGATCGCGAAGGCCAGTCCCACCATGAACGCCACATTCTGCCCCTTGAACGTGATGCCGAGGAGCACCCCGAGAATTCCGAGACCCACCGTGGCGATCCGTGCCACCTTGAGCTGCTCGGCGGCGCTGGCCTTTTCCTTTCTCACTACGCTGACCCACAGGTCGTGGGAGAGCGCCGCGGCGCCCGAAAGCGTGAGCCCCGCCACCACCGCGAGGATGGTCGCGAACGCCACCGCCGCGATGAATCCCAGGAACGGCGTGCCCCCGAGGAATTCCGCCAGCAGCGGAGCCGCCATGTTCCCCCCCGGCTCCACGCTCCTGATGGCGTCGGGACCTACCAATACCATCGCGCCGAAGCCGAGGATGAACGTCATCAGGTAGAACGATCCGATGAGCCCGGTGGCATAGAACACCGATTGTCGCGCCGCCTTGGCGTCGGGCACCGTGTAGAAACGCATCAGGATGTGCGGCAACCCGGCGGTGCCGAACATCAGCGCGAGTCCCAGCGATATCGCGTCGAGCGGCCGGGACACCAGGCGGCCGGGGGAGAGTACCCCGGCGCCGTACTTGTCGGCCGCTGCCGCGAACAGTTCGGTGGGACTCCAGTGGAACCGCGCCAACACCAGCAGCGCCAGGATCAGCGCGCCGGAGAGCAGCAGCACCGCCTTGACGATCTGCACCCAGGTCGTCGCAATCATTCCGCCGAAGAGCACGTAGGCGATCATCGCCGAGCCCACGACCACGATCGCCGTCTCGTACGAGATACCGAACATCAGCCGAATCAGTCCGCCGGCGCCCACCATCTGCGCGATCAGGTAGAAGGACACCGTGACCAGCGTCCCGATCGCTGCGGCAATGCGCACCGGCGTCTGGCTGAGCCGAACCGCCACCACGTCGGCAAAGGTGTACTTCCCCAGATTCCGCAGCGGCTCGGCGATCAGGAACAGCACCACGGGCCACCCTACCAGCCAGCCGGTGGAATAGATCAACCCATCGAACCCCGTGGTCGAGACCAGTCCCGCGATTCCCAGGAACGAGGCGGCGCTCATATAGTCGCCCGCCAGCGCGACACCGTTCTGACCCGGGCTGATGGTGCGGCCCGCGGCATAGAACTGCTCGGTGGTGCGGGTTCTCCGGGCGGCCCACCAGGTAATGCCGAGCGTGGTGGCGATGAACAGGAAAAAGAATCCCATCGCGACTCGGTTCGGCTCGCCGATCCGGGTGGCGGCTTCCTGGAGCATCAGCATGTTATTCCCTGAGCCGGTCCAGCGCGGCGTCGTAGTGGGTGTTGGCCCAGCGGACGTACACCCAGGTGAGGAGCCAGGACAGCAGGATCACCAACGCGCCCAGGAGTATGCCCAGGGAGAGTCCCGGCGCGATGAGACGCGCCAGCAGCGGCTTGGTGTAGGCGATGAGCAGAATGAATCCGAAGTACATCGCGACCATCACGGCCGTCAGCGCAACCTGCACCTTCCACCGCGAAGCGGCGAGGGCCGCCAGCTTGGCATCGGTCATGGTAGGACTCAGGATTCAGGATTCAGGGGTCTGGGGTCTGGGGTCTGGGTCTGGGTCTGGGTCTGGGTCTGGGTCTGGGTCTGGGTCTGGGTCTGGGTCTGGGTCTGGGTCTGGCCTGAGTATACGGCTCCCCGCTCCCGGCTTCAACGTCCTTGCGTCCTTGCATCCTTGCCTCTTAGCGTCCTAGCCTCATAGCCTTTTCCCTGAGAGCCCTGCCTGAAAAAAATCGTTGTAATCGGCGCCGGAGCGGCGGGCTCGATGGCGGCCATCTTCGCCGCCCGGGCAGGCACGGAGACCATCCTGCTGGAGCGGACCCGGGACGGCGGCCGCAAAATCCTCATCAGCGGCGGCGGCCGGTGTAACATCCTCCCGGCGCGGCTGGACATCTCCCGCTTCGTCACCGATTCGCCGCCGCACACGATGCGCCGGATCATTCGCGCCTGGCCCCTCCCGGACCAGATGGCCTTCTTTGAATCCGAGCTCGGGCTCACCCTGGTGGAAGAGACCGAGTCCGCCAAGCTCTTCCCCGCCTCGCACAAGGCGCGCGACGTGCGAGACGGCCTCCTCGCCCTCGCCCGAAGCCGCGGCGTGGAAACCCAGACCGGAACGCTGGTGACCGGGTTCTTCCCCCGGGGCCCCGGCTGGCGGATTGAGCGGGAAGGAGCGCCGCCGCTCGACGCCGACCGGGTGATCGTTGCCACCGGCGGCCTCTCGGTGCCCAACACCGGCAGCGACGGACTGGGCCTGCGCGTGCTGAGCGCGCTCGGGCACACGATGAACCCCACGTACCCGGCGCTGACACCGCTCGTCGCCAATCCGGCGCCGTTCGGAATGCTCGCCGGGGTGTCCCTCCCGGTCACCATCCGCGCGCGGGCCGGCCCCCGCCAGGCAACCGCCACCGGTGGGTTTCTCTTCACCCATCGAGGATACAGCGGGCCCTCGGTGCTCGACGTCTCCCACGTGGCGGTGCGGTCGCAGGAGGAAGGCGGCGAGCGGGCCCGCCTCACCGTGCAGTGGACCCCGCTTCGGGAGGCGGAGTGGCACAAGGCGCTCCGGCCCGACGGAAATCGGAGCGTGGCGCGCGCGCTCTGCGAGGAATTGCCCGACCGGCTCGCCACGGCTCTCCTCGGCTTGGCGCGAGTGGAACCGGGCCGGACGCGGGCACAGCTCCGCCGGGAGGAGCGTACCCGCCTGGTCGAGACTCTGGTTCGCGGGATACTGCCGTGGACCGGGCATGAGGGCTACAAGAAGGCCGAGGTGACCGGCGGCGGTGTGAGCCTCACCGAGATTGACCCGGGAACGCTGGAGAGCCGGAGGCATCCGGGACTCTACATTTGCGGGGAGGCCCTCGATGCCTTCGGTCCGATCGGAGGGTACAATTTTCTCTGGGCTTGGGCCACCGGGCGCGCTGCCGGACTGGCCGCCGGACGGTAGGACTCAGGCGCCCGAGCGCCGCCACACGCCCGGCAACCGGCTCACGCGGGAATCACCTCGACCGGAGCACCGGGAACAATCTCCCCGGGCGACAGCACCCGCGCGAACCAGCCACGCCGCCCGGTGAGCGTGCGCACGAACTCCGGCCCTTTGTCCTTCCCGACGTATGGCAGCACGTAGAGCTCGGTACAGGGATCGCAGGGCTCGCTGACCTCGAGAAGCACCTCGCCGATACGAATCTTGGATCCCGGCTTGAGCGACGATTCCGGAACGCCGGCCAGCGTCAGGTTTTCCCCAAGGTCTCCGGCTTCGACCGGCCAGCCTTCGGAACGAAGGGTGTCGATCACTTCCCGGGTCATCACCAGGATGGCCAGGTTGGGGTCGCCCGCGACCTTTGTGGTCCGATAGTGGTTGTAGTCCCCCTCGGCGCCAGCCGGGGTGATCCGAAGCCCGGCCACGGCGTGCTTGGGGAGACCGCGTTGGCCCGGCGTCCTGGGCTTGACCGAGAGCCGTTGGACCGAGCCCGACGCCGTCATGAGGATTCCTCCACCGTCACTTCCGCCGTCCCCGAATCATCGTACTGGACTCGGACCTTCCACGGCTGACAGCACACGTGACAGTCCTCGACGTATTCCTGGGTAGTCCCGCCGGAGGAATCCAGCTCGATGCTCACCGTCTCACCACAGTAGGGACAGGTGACGTCCGCTTCGGTCTGAACCTCGCCATCGGGAAACGACTCGTCCTCGTCGCGCTCTTTAGACTCGTCGAACCCGGCCTCATCGTCTCTGGAACCGTACATCGCGGGATCCTCAAGTGTCGATCTGGGGGGGACATCGCCAACCCGGGCGCCACCTGGGAGCCCGGCCCCGCAAGGATAATGGGATGGAGCGGACAGCGGGTCAGGTGGGTGACCGGCGGATCCGGATGATGGTCGGACCGGTCCGGGTATCGCCGGGCCTCCGGGGACACTGGGTGGACGAAACATCCCCGTCCTCCTCCGGCATCCTGGCCCACCGGTAGGGCAGATGCTGGTCGGAGCAGACGACCAGAATCGACTCCGGGGGCAGTGTCTGGTGGCGAACGATGATCGCCGTATTGGCGCCCGCGTCCCGCATACTGTTCCGGCAACCCCCCGAGGAGGAAACGTAGTCCACGACAATCCAGCCGCGAGGCAATGCCGAGCCGCGGCAGATCTCCCGGGATGCCGACTGGGCGGCCTTGCCCCGGACGTTCGGGATGGTGCTGCCGGGCTCGGTGCCGGGACTCGAGGTCCCGGGGATCTGGCCCGTCGTGTTGTAGGGAACGTTGGCGCAGCTTGCCGCCAGCAGGACGAGGGAGGGCACCACCAGGATCGCGGCGTTCATCCGCAGGCTCCTTGGATTAGGGCCAGTAGTTGATCGCCCATTTCCGGGCGAAATATATGCCGAAACCCGAAACCACCGTGCTCACGATGAACGCCGTCATGACGCCCACGCGCGCGCCCACCCACCAGCCGACCAGCCCGCCCAGGGTTGCCCCGAGCAGCATCATGAGCCTCACGATCACGGCGCGGTCTTCGCCAAGGGCGGTATGCGCTCGGACGGACGCCGGTAGGGCGCCAGAATCCGGCGCCAGCTCTCGGCCAGCCGGGCAAACTCGGCGGGGCACTTGTCCCGCCGATGCTCCGGAAGCCAGCCGTCGGTGACGATTTCCGGGTAGCGGGTTGGGTCGCGCGCATAAATCCAGCAGATGATGTTGTAGACCCGCTGGGAGTCGAGCCCGTGGTCGTCGGCAAAGGCGAGGTCGTCCGGCACGTTGCGTCGTGCGTTGGTCACGAACCACCCGACCGCGCCGAAGGCCAGCGAGTCGCCGGGGGCGCCCTGTTGCAGGAGGAGGATCGTCGCGAGCTGGTCTACCGCGTCTTCTTCCCGGCCGGTGATCGGCAGTTCCAGTACGTCCACCAGCGCGTGTCCCAGCTCGTGCATCAGCGCGAAGACCACTGTGCCGGTGACCAGATACTCTCCCCCCGGCGACTTGGCAAAGCGGTCGGACAGGGATCTGAAGAGTTCGTAGCAAAGGGTCACTCGGTGGGTGTTCGAATCGTACTTGGCGTTGGGTTCGTCGCAGTGGGCGGTCTCGAGCACGATGGCGCGAGGAATCCGCAGCGAATCGTTGAGCCGCGCAGCGATGGTGTCGAGGAAGCGATTGTGGATGAGGCCGGCGCGGAAATCTTCGAACACGTGATTGGCCGGGCCATAGTGGGCCATGAAACGCCCCGATTCGTCGCCGGTGCCGCCCAGCACCCCCGCTGGCACGTGAGACTTGCAGGCCGCGGCGAACAAAAGTGCGACGAGCGGAACGATCCGTGACATGAACGACCTCGACGCCCAAGCTATCAGGAAGCGGGCGCGCGGGCTACCGGCGCCGGGGGTTCATTGGTGCCCCTTAGGGGGATCGGCCTCGAGATGCCCTCCGCGCACCGTGGCCCCCACCACCACGCCCGCGCTGATCAGTACCAGATTCTTGATGATGTACTGCCCTTCCAGGGTGGGCATGAACGGGATGCGAACGAAGACTTCGTGCGGAAACAGTGCCAGCGGCGTGAGCGTGCCAAGCATCTGCACGAAAAGCAGCGCCAGGGTCACCCGCAGGAATTTTCCGGAGAGCAGACCCAGCCCGATCAGGCACTCCCAGGCCGCCAGCACCGGCAACGAAACGGACGGCGGCACCTCTCCCCCGCTGAGCGCCGAGATCGTTCGTGTCGCCAGACTCTCGGCGGGACTGCTCCCCGGCAGGAACTTGAGTGCACCGAACCAGAGGAAGACGAGTCCCAGGCTGAGCCGAAGCAGATCCGGTCCGCGGTGGGCCATCCAGCGAGTTACCCGGATGTCGAGGGCCTTGAACCGGGATGCCGGCGTCCTTCTCATGAAGGCTCAAGCGCGCTTGAAGAGCCTGACCAGGAAAAGCAGCACGAGGGCGCCCACGAGGGCGGTGATCATAAGGCCGGCCAGACCCCAGGTCACGATGCCCAGCCTGCCAAACAGCCAGCTTCCCAGGAAGGCGCCGATCACGCCGACGACCATGTCGCCGAGGAGCCCGAATCCGCTGCCCTTCATGATCTTGCCTGCAAGCCAGCCGGCAAGGATGCCAATTAGGAGAAAAATGAGAAGATTCTGCGTAGATGCACTCATGTTGCGTTCCTCTGTGAAAAGGGGATAAGGCGCACGCGTTAGTCGGCCCGCCGGCGGCGGCCGCTCGCGGGGGAAAGGTCGATCATCAGGGCAACGACCATCCCGACGATCGGCCATAGGGTCCACTGCCCGTGAAACCAGTGGTGGACCGCAGTGTACCAGAGGAGCGTGGTGGGGAGGAAGATGATGCCGAGGATGGGCCACAGGACGGAGGTGAACACGCCCTCGAACCACCGGCTGAAGAACCAAAGCAACGCCACCAGGAGCCGGGGCGTGGCGAGCGCCAGAACCGCGAAGAGACAGGGCATGATGCAAACCTATCGATCGAGGCCCGATTCGCCAGAGCCCCGGATCATCGGGGGCCCGTGCGGGTCGGGCCGAACACCAGCAATCCCGCGGAGACCAACGATCCCATCCTCAGGCCCCCCAGCGCCACCAGGCCCGGGATGTGGAGGACCATCGCCACGCCCACCGGCACCGCCGCGGCCACGACCGCCGAGCCAGTATCGGCCGCGACGCTGATTTGCACCGGCCGGCGGGAACGCCTGGGCTGTTTCGGCACCGTCACCTCCTGGGGGCGGCCGCGACTACCGCCTCCGGCTCAGGGCGGGCGGGTCCTCACCGAGGGCGCTGGCCAGATCGATCAGGTGCTCCTGCTCCTGCTTGAGGATCTCACGGATGTGCTCGGCCATCGCATATTCGCCCAGCGACTCGCACTGCGTCACCCGCTCGCGGTAGTTCCGGATCG
>JANNGX010000292.1:0-6092 GCA_031404115.1 Gemmatimonadales bacterium
CGGAGCCATTTTTCCCGCGAGGCCGGCGTCAGCAGGTCTTCTTCCTTGAAGCCATACGACAGCGCGAACTTCTTGGCTCCCTCGCCGACCAGGAGAATGTGGTTGGTGTACTTGAGCACCAGGCGCGCCACCTCGCTCGGCGTCTTGATCCCCTCCAGCGCGGCGACCGCCCCGGCCCGCTTGCTGGGGCCGTGCATGCAGCTCGCATCGAGCTGTACCACGCCATCCGCGTTGGGCAGACCGCCGTACCCCACCGAGTCGTCAGTCGGGTCGAGCTCCTGGATCTTGACGCCTTCCACCGCGGCGTCGAGGGTGTCGTGACCCCGCTTCATGAGATCCGTCGCCACCCGGACGCCAAGCAGCCCATTGGTGGAGCTCACCGCCGCGAATCTCGAGACCGGGCTCCGCCTGACCCAGGGGGCCCCGGGGGGCGTCGCGGCCAGCGCCTCCGGAAGAGCGCTCCCGGCGGCCGCGAGGGCGGCAGTGCCCAGGAAGGCGCGGCGGGTGACGGAATCGGCCACAGGGGGCTCCCGGCAGGAGGAAACGCGTGAAGGAACACAGAATCAGGGGCAGGAGCGCACTCCTGTCAACTTGCCGGGCCCGGTGGCCGCCTCTACCTTCGGGGCGTGCCGCTCCTGCCGAAATCCCTGCGCGGCCGCGCAGAGAGCCTCGACGCCGACCCCTTCCGCTACCTGAGAGGCGTGCTGGCCTTCTTCCTGGGTGGCGGCGCGGTCGTGTCGCTCCTCCTGGCTCTCACCGGAGCCGACCCCAGGGTGCTGGTGCTGGCCGGAGTGCTCTGGACCCTGTTCGGAGTGCTTTCCGGGCTGGTGGACTGGATCCTCGAGCCCACGGTGGAGTTCGCGGCCCAGGTGCTCACCAATGTCGGACTGGCGAGCTCCGACAGGGGGTTCTCCGCCGAAGAGTCCATGGCCGGACAGGGGCACACCGAGGCGGCGGCGGAGGCGTACCGGCTCCGGGCCCAGATTCCCCGCGACCGCGTCAACGCCACGATTCGACGATCCCAGTTGCTGGCCGGTCCGCTCAAGGTGCCCCATGCGGCCGCGGGCGAACTCGAAGATTTGCAGCGCGATGCTGAACAGCTCTCTGCCGTTGAAGACATGCGGGTGGGCCTGGCCCTGACGGAGCTCTACGAGCAGAGACTCGACGACCCCGGCCGCGCCATGGTGGAAGTCCGCCGCCTGATCGACCGCTATCCCCAGGCCCGACAAACCCGGGAGCTGCGCCGACTCCTGGCCGCGCTGCGCACCCAGCACTTTGCCCAGACCAGCCCATGACCAAGCGTTCCCGCCTCGATCCCGCGATTTTCAACCTGCCGGTGGAAAAGATGCGGGCCGGATACTATTCCGACAAGTATTTCACCAGAGCGCGGGAGATCCTCCTCGCCGACGGGCATCGACCCCGTGTGACCATGCAGGTCTTCGGCAAGTCCGCGGCGTTCCTCGGCGGGATCGACGAGGCCATCGCCATCCTCAAGCTCTGCGCGATCGAGTGGGACGACCTCGAGGTCCGGGCGCTGCACGACGGCGATGCGATCGGGGCCTGGGAGACCGTCCTGATGATCGAAGGGCCCTACGATGCCTTTGCCCATCTGGAGACGCTGTACCTGGGAGTACTGGCCCGCCGCACCAAGGTCGGCACCAATACACGTCGGGTGGTGAACGCGGCCCGGCCCAAGGAAGTGATGTTCTTCCCGGCCCGGCACGATCACTGGCTGGTGCAGACTGGTGACGGCTGGGCCGCGCACATCGCGGGGGCGATCGGCGTCTCGACCGACGCTCAGGCCTCCTGGTGGGGCAGCCAGGGCGTCGGCACGGTGCCGCATGCCCTGATCGCGGTCTATGGGGGCAACACCGTGCTGGCCACCCGAAAGTTCGCCGACCATATCGATCCCTCCGTGCGGCTGGTGAGCCTGGTCGATTTCGAGAACGACTGCGTCAAGACCTCACTCGAAGTGGCCGAAACCATGGGCGAGCGACTGTACGGCGTCCGCCTCGATACCAGCGAAATGCTGGTCGACAAGTCCATTCTTCCCCAGATGGGCCACTTCCGGCCCACCGGCGTCTGTCCGCAGCTGGTGCTGAACGTGCGCCAGGCGCTCGACGCGCGAGGATTCGGGAAGGTCAAGATCATCGTCTCCGGCGGATTTACCGTAGAGAAAATTCTGGAGTTCGAGCGGCAGCAGGTACCGGTGGACGCGTACGGCGTCGGGAGCTCCCTGTTCCAGGGGCGTTTCGATTTTACCGCCGACGTGGTGCAGCGCGAGGGCGTGCCCTGCGCCAAGGTGGGGCGGGAGTACCGGCCCAATCCGCGGCTCGAACCGGTCTCGTAGAAGGTGGCCACCATCTTCTGGGACGTGGATACCCAGTATGACTTCATGCGCGCCGACGGAAAGCTCTATGTTACCGGCAGCGAAGAGATCATTCCGGTCCTGCAACGCCTGACCGAATACGCTCACCGGAACGGCATCAGGATCCTCGCCAGCGCCGACGACCATGTGCCGGGCCACCGGGAGCTCTCCGGGTCGCCGGACTGGCGGCACACCTTTCCGGAGCACTGCATGCGGGGGACGCCGGGCCAGCGCAAGATTTCGGAGACCCGCCTCAACAACCCCATGGTGATCGAGCCGGCGCCTCGGGAGCCCGCCGTGCTGGCGGCCGAAGTGCGCGCCCACGATGGCGACATCCTGTTCCACAAGCACTGGTTCGACGTGTTCACCAACCCCAACCTGCTTCCCGTGCTCGACGCGCTGGCCCCGTCCGGCGTCGTGCTCTACGGCGTGGCGCTCGACGTGTGCGACAAGTACGCCATCGAGGGACTCCTCACGCACCGCCCCGGGATTCCGATTACCCTGGTGACCGACGCCGTCCGCGCCATCGACGCCGGCGCCGCGCCGGCCCTGCTCGCGGATTGGGAGCGGCGGGGCGTCCGACTCGCCCCCAGCGCGGCGGTCCTCGCGCCATGAGCGGCTTTGGACGCAACTTCCTTCCCGGTCCGACCGATGTGCGCCCGGAGGTGCTCGCCGCCCAGGCGCAGCCGATGTTCTCGCATCGGGGCCCCAGGATGCAGGCGCTGCACGCCGCCATGCAGCCGGCCCTGCAAGCCTGCTTCGGCACCATTCAGCCGGTCTTCATCGCCACCTGCTCCGGGACCGGTTTGCTCGAGGCCGGGGTTCGCAGCGGCGTGCGGGAGCGGGTCCTGGTGCCGGTCGGCGGCTACTTCGGCGAGTACCTCGCGCGGATCGCGGAATCGTGCGGCAAGCAGGTGTTCCGGATTGGGGTCCACCCTGGCACCGCCATCACCCCCGCGCAGCTCGAGCAGTTTCTCGAAGGACCCACGGTCGACGCGGTCGCCCTGGTCCACTCCGAATCGTCCACCGGCGCCCTGGCGGACATTGCTGCGCTGGCCCAGGTGGTGCGGGCCCGGAAGGATCTGGTGCTGCTGGTGGACGGCATCACCTCGGTCGGCGCGATGCCCATCGAGATGGACCGGTGGGGGGCAGACTATTACTGCACCGGCTCCCAGAAGGCGATGGCGCTCCCGCCCGGCCTGGCGTTCGGCGCCGCGAGTCCGCGATTCCTGGAGCGGGCGGAGAAACAGGACGACGCGGGCTTCTACCTGTCGGTGAAGAAGATGGCCGCGATCGCCCGGGACAACCTGCCTTTCTGGACCCCGGCCGTCTCCCTCATCCTGTCGCTCGAGTGCCAGCTTGGACGGATTGCCGCGTCGGGCGGCTGGACCGCGCGCTGGGAGCGGCACCACCTCATGCTGGCCCTGATGGAGTCGTGGGCTGCCGGCCGGAAAGATGTCCGGCTCCTGGCCAGGCCCGGCGCCCGCTCCCCGGCCATCTCCAGCCTCGTGCTCCCGACCTCGCGCAAACCCGCCGAGGTGATGGCCGCATTGGGCCAGGCGGGCTATCTGATCGGCGGCCCGCTCGACGCCCGGCAGCAGGACATCCTCCGCATCGGTCACATGGGTGACCTCGAGCCGGGTCATCTCGGCGCACTCCTCGATGTGCTCTCGGAGGTGCTGGCATGAAGGCGTTCGCGCGATACTTCCTCCGTGGCCTCGTCATCACGACGCCGGTGGCGCTGACCCTCTGGGTCGTCTGGTGGGTGGTGAGCACGGTGGACAACATCCTGCCCATTGGGATTCCCGGCGCCGGTATCGTGGTGACCGTTCTGGCCATCGCGCTCATCGGCGTGCTGGCGTCGAACCTGGTGACGCGAGGCATCGTGGCCGCCCTCGACAAGCTCCTCGTGCGGCTCCCCTTCGTTCGGCTGCTCTACTCCTCCACCAAGGACCTCCTCAACGCGTTCGTCGGAGAACAGCGACGCTTCAATCGTCCGGTTCGCGCCCGGTTCGATGCGGCCGGTCAGGTCTGGACGCTCGGGTTCGTCACCGCCGAGGGTGCCGACCGGCTGGGGATGCCGGGATTCGTGGCGGTCTACGTCCCGCAGGCGTATAACTTCGCCGGCAACCTGATCATCCTGCCCAGCGCCAACGTCGAACCGGTGGATGGCGACGCCGCCGAAATGATGGCCTTCATCGTGTCGGGCGGCGTCTCCGGCTCGGCCAACCGATCCCCACACAAGTGACCGGCGTCACAGCGGTTACCCCCGATAATCCCTATCCTTAACAACACGGATCGGCGGGCGTCATTTCCGGTGGCCACTGGGATGATGGACCCTGATCGAAACCAACTCTGTGAGGAATGAAATGAAAACGTTAATTCGTTACGGCGCATTGACTTGCGCCGTTATTCTGGGGGCCTGCAGCAAGGACGCCACCGGACCCGACGCTCAGACCCCGCTGCTCACGGCCGACTTGGCCGTGGTCGCCGCCGACGCCGCCGGTGAGGACGTCGACATCATGCGGGAGCCGGTGTTCTTCACCTCGCTGGCGCCGTCGTTCGCGCCCGGCAACGGCGATTTCAACCCGGCAAATTGTACCTACAACTCCACCAGCCAGCGGGTCGTGTGTCCCCCATTCAACCGGGGTAACGGCCTCGTCGTCAACCGCAGTTACATGTTCTTCGACGCACTCAACGCGGTTCAGCAGGCGTATGATGCCCTGCTCACCGCGAAGGCCAACGTGCTGACCCGCGTACAGGGCGACAGGTCGGGAGAGCGCTGGAGCGCGACCATCGACCGGTCCCGGGACATGACGGTCACCGGTCTCCTGGGCGACGAAACCCAGCGTACCTGGAACGGGACCGGAACCAGCAGCGCCACCCGTAGCCGGCACACCGAGGACGGCGATCGGTCCTACGATATCAGCTGCACGCTGACCGTAACCAACGTCGTGGTGCCGGTCCAGCACGGCGCGGATCGCTTCCCGCTCAGCGGCAGCATCACCCGCGCGTGCACCATCACCTTTTCGGGTGGGGCGCGGGACGGCCAGACCGTGCAGCGCACCGCGCTGGTGACGTTCAACGGGACCCAGACGGCCACGCTGACCATCGGCGACAAGACTTTCGACATCGACCTCAAAACCCGGCATCGGAACGCCCGGCCGTAATGCGCTGAACCAACGCTGACGGCGACGGGGGGCCCTGAGTGGCCCCCCGTTTCCGTTTATTGTTCTGCGGTGCGCGCCCGCCTCAAGCTCCTGCTGCTCTACCTCCTGTACTGGCTGACCTTTTTCGTCGCGGTCAGGGGGGTGTTCCTGGCGTTCTTTCATGCGCAGGCCCGGGCGCTTCCCACCGCCATCGTCGCCGGAACGCTCTGGCACGGCCTGCCGCTCGACCTGTCGGCCTCGGCGTATCTCTCGCTCATGCCGTTCCTCCTGATCGCGCTTTCGACCCTGAAGCGGCTCACCCGCCTCGTGGCGCGCATCGCGCTCGCCTACACGGTGACCGCGACCGCCACCCTCGCGCTGCTGGCCGCGGCGGACCTGGAGATCTTTCGTCAATGGGGTCGCCGCATCGACGCCGCGGTGCTGCCATATCTGACCCATCCGAAGGAAATCTGGGCTTCCGCGGGAGGAGGCTCTCCCTGGCTGCTGCTGAGCGTCTTCGGGGCGGTGACACTGGGTTTCGTGCTGCTGGCGTGGCGGATCCTCCGGCCCCGGCT
>JANNGX010000293.1:0-12056 GCA_031404115.1 Gemmatimonadales bacterium
CTGGAACGGCACCCAGCGTTCGCCGTCGTCGAACGAGATGAACAGCCCGTACTCGGTGCCGGCATAGAGGAGCCCTGCCTTCGCTGGATCCTCGCGGACCACGCGCACCGGCCAGTCGGCCGGGATGCCGTTCGTGCCGGAAGTGAGCCGGGTCCAGGTTTTTCCGTAATCGGTGGTGCGGAAGGCGTAAGGCTGCCCGTCGCCGAGCATGTACCGGAGGATCGAGACGTAGGCCTTGCCCTTTACGATCGGCGAGGGCTCCACCGTCTGCACCCGGCCTCCGGGGCCGATCGGGGGCGTCACCCGCTGCCAGGATTTTCCGCCGTCCCGGGTGACGCTCACCGGCCCGTCGTTGGCGCCGATCCAGATCACGCCCTTCTCGACCGGCGATTCCTTCACCGAATAGATCGTACTGTAGTACTCCTCGCCGGTGATGTCGCGGGTGATCGGGAAACCCGAGATCACCTGCTTGTCGGGCTCATTGGCGGTGAGATCGGGTGAGATGCGCTCCCACGTCATGCCCTCGTCGCGGGTGCGGTAGAGGTACTGTGAAGCGTGATAGACCGTGCTTGCGTCGTGGGGAGAGAGTGCGATGGGCACGACGCGCTGGAACCGGTCCCGCATGTCCTTGGGGTTCTGGCCGTAGAGATCCCGCGCGCCGATGGCGAAATCCTGCTCCTGCCCGGTACGCTGATTGAAGCGGGTGAACCGCCCCTTGCAGTTGGCGAAAATGATGTCGGGATCCCCGCGCTTGGCCACCGAGGGGCCGGTCTCGCAGCCGCCCATCTGCTTCCACCAGCTCACCGGCGACTCCGAGGTCCAGGCCGCGGGCGGCAGGCTGGGCACGGCGATGGCGGTTCCATTGTCCTGCTGGCCGCCATAGAGCCAGTAGGGCGTCTGGTCGTCGACATTTACCTGGTAGATTTCGGCGGTGGGCTGATTGTACTGAGTGGACCAGGACCGCATGTTGTCGAGACTGACGTTCGCACCGCCGTCGTTGGACTGCACCGCAATCTCGGGCCGCTTCGGGTTGATCCAGAGGTCGTGATGATCACCGTGAGGGGCCCGGGCGGTGCCGAACGTCTTTCCGCCATCCATGGATTTCCAGAACCCCGTGGCCAGGACGTACACGACATCCGCGTTGTCGGGCGCGGCGTCGACGTTGGCATAGTAGAACGGCCGGTCGAGCAGGGGAGCAAAGCTGCTGGTGAGTTGCCAGGTGGTGCCGCGATCGTCGGAGCGATAGAGCCCGCCGCCCGGCAACGCTTCGATCAGCGCGTAGACCCGGTTCGGATCGGCGGGCGACACGGCGAGATCGGCTTTGCCGAACAGGTCGCCGGGCAGGCCGCCGGTGAGTTTGGTCCAGGTGTCACCGCCGTTGACGGATTTGTAGACCCCGCCCTCTCGCGCGCCGGAAATGATGGTCCAGGGGCGCCGTTCTCCGCGCCACATCGTGGCGTAGATCGTCGCGGGATCGTCGGGTGCAAACTCGAGGTCGGCGGCACCGGTACTGTCGGAGACGAAAAGCACCTGGCTCCAGCTCTTCCCGCCGTCGGTGGTGCGGTAGACCCCCCGGTCCCGGTTGGGCCGGAAGGGATTCCCCACGGCCGCGACCAGCACCACGTCGGGATTCCTGGGGTGAATGATCACGGCGCCGATCTGGCCGGCGGCGGGCAGCCCCGCAAAGGTCCAGGTCTTTCCCGCGTCCACCGACTTGTAGACGCCCTTGCCGAGGATGACGTTGCTCCGGATGCCATCGGACCCGGTCCCCACGTAGACCACGCCGGGATCGGAGTCTGCGACGCGGATCGCTCCGATCGACGGGGTAGCCAAGAACCCGTCCGACACATTGAGCCAGGTGAGGCCGGCGTTGTCGGTCTTCCAGACTCCGCCGCCGGTCGCGCCCATGTAAAAGGTGAGTGGCTGATCGGGGACGCCGGCCACTGCGGTCGCGCGGCCGCCGCGGTTGGGGCCCAGCGACCGGAAGCGGAATTCCCCGAACATCGAGGAGGAAACCGTATCGCTCGCGGACGCCAGAAGGCCCGTGGCGAAGAGCAGCTGAAGCATCATGATGTGCCTGTCTGATCGTGGGTTACCCGCGCCCGTGGCTTCCAGCCGAACGTCTCGAAGGAAATGCGCCCGCCGGGGCCGAACCGGACCCCTTCCCGCTCCAGCAGAATGCGCTGGGACAGCTCGGCGCCGGGCACCCGGCGGCGGCTGATGGCTCCGGCGGCGTTCACCACCCGATGCCAGGGAACATCCGAACGATCCGGCAGGGCGAACATCGCGTAGCCGACTTGGCGGGCCCCTCCGGATATTTCCACCAGGCGGGCCACCTGGCCATAGCTCGCGATGCGGCCCCGGGGAATTCGCCGCACCACCGCGTAGATGCGGCGGTACGTGATGCCCGGTGTGCCCGTCACCCGATCAGTCCTGTCCAGGGTCCTCCCCGAAAGTCCGGCCTTTCTTTTTCTTGCCCAGGCTGGCCACGATCGCGCCGAGCGAGACGACGGTCACCGCGGTGAGCGCCATCGCGGTGGCGGAGCCGGTCCGTTTGGCGAAGGTCGCCTCGATGATGGCGACGGTGCCGGCCATCGCCACCCCGCACAGATAGGCGGGTGAACACCACCAGGAAGAAATCGAAGGCATCGAGAGCCCAGCCCAGAAAACTTGCGAGCACGGCCGAATTGGGCGAGCCGGTTCGGGTCGTCTCAGGCATCGGGCTCCGAAAAGCAGGGGCGAGGACTCGAACTGAAGGGGAGAGGGAAGGTAACACCCGGCACCAGGGGCGCGTATCTTGGGTGTCCCTGACCAACGATACCGAGGATCCGCATGCGTCCCGAAGCGCTCCGCTTGACCCTGCTCTCTCTGGGCGTCGCAATCGGCTGCCGTCCCGCCCCGTCCGGCCCGCCGGCCGGCGCACCGGTGCCCGCTGAGGCCTTGGCCGCGATCGACACCGGCTCGTTCATGACCCACATCCGGGCGCTCGCGGACGATTCCATGCTGGGTCGCGGGCCGGGCAGCCTCGGTGAAGACCGCACCGTGGCGTATCTCACCGGGCAGTTCCAGGCCGCCGGGCTGGCCCCCGGCAACACCGATGGGACCTACATCCAGAAGGTGCCGCTGGTGGGCATCACTCCCCACAACAGCCCGACCCTCCGCTTCCGGAAGGGCACCAGCGTCCGGAGTCTCACGTGGCACGATGACTTTGTGGCCTGGACCAAGCATGTGGCCGAACAGGCCCGGCTCGAGCGCTCCGACATGGTGTTCGTCGGGTACGGCATTGAGGCGCCCGAGTTCGCCTGGGACGACTACAAGGGCGCCGATCTCGCCGGCAAGACCATGGTGGTGCTGGTGAACGATCCGCCGCTCCCCGACTCCACGCAGTTCGGCGGGCGTGCGATGACATACTATGGGCGGTGGACCTACAAATACGAGCAGGGGTTGAAGCACAAGGCGGCGGCCGTGCTGATCGTGCACGAGACCGATCGCGCCGGCTATCCCTTCGCCGTGATCCAGGGCAAGACCGGCGAGCAGTTCGATCTGGTGACGCCGGACAAGAACATGCTTCGCCCGGAGATCGAAGGATGGATCACCGTCGATCAGGCCCGGGCGCTCTTCACCATGGCGGGCCAGAGCTTCGATTCCCTGAAGGTCCGGGCCGCCACCCGCGAGTTCACCCCGGTGCCGCTCGGCGTTACCGCGTCGGTGACCATTCGGAACAAGCTCCGCACCGTGGACTCACGCAACGTGGTTGCCCGGCTCGAAGGTAGCGACCCGGCGCTCAAGGACGAGTACGTCATTTACACCGCCCACTGGGATCACTTCGGGATCGGGCTGCCGGTCAAGGGCGATTCGATCTACAACGGCGCCTACGACAACGCGACCGGCACCGCGGGACTGCTGCTGCTGGGGCGGGCGTACCGGGCCATGGCGACGCCGCCCAAACGCTCCATGCTTTTCCTCTCGGTGACCGCGGAAGAGCAGGGCCTGCTCGGATCCCAGTACTACTCCATCACGCCGATCTATCCGCTGGCCAAGACACTGGCGAACATCAACATGGACGAGATCAACAAGTGGGGTCCCACCACCGATCTCACGGTCATCGGGCTGGGCGCTTCGGAACTCGACGATTACGCGAGTGCGGCCGCGGCGGAACAGGGCAGGACGCTACGGCCCGACCCCGAGCCGGAGAACGGGTCCTACTATCGCTCCGACCATTTCAACTTTGCCAAGCAGGGAGTCCCGGCGTTCAATCCCGGAGTCGGTATCGAATTCGCGAATCAGCCGGCGGGATGGGGGCTGACGAGGCTGCAGGAATACACGACCAACGACTATCACACGCCTTCCGACGAGGTGAGGCCCGACTGGAACATGAGCGGCGGAGTGGAAGACCTCAAACTCTTCCTGACGATCGGCTATCGGGTTGCCCAGGCGGAGAAGTTCCCGGAGTGGCGGTCTGGGAATGAATTCCGCGCGATTCGGGAAGCGTCGCTCAAGCGGTGAGCGCTGAGCGGTGAGGTTCGTGCGGCTCACTGCTCACCGCGCACCATCCAGAACTGCACGACGTATTCCCAGACCGTCAGCGCAATCCGTCTTCCGTCCGGGGCATAGGACGGCTGGGTCTTGTGGGTCGGATCGAAGGTGAGCTGCTGCGGCGCGCCCCCCGCGATGAGCATCCGCCACAGCTGAAAGTGCAGATCGGCGGCGGGCGCGATGAACGCCACCCACTGTCCATCGGGAGAGACGCCGAGCCCCGCAAACCGATGCTCGCTCTTCCAGCGATGCAGCGTCCGGGCGAACCCTCCGTCTCGCGCGGACAGCAGGATCACATGCGTGTCGGCCGATTCGTCAGCCAGCACCGCCAGGCGGTCGCTGCCTCCCACCCATTCGGCGTGCACCGCCTCCCCCGAAAACCCGTCGAAGGACAACGCCTTCGCGGGGCTGGTGACGGCGCCGGTCTCCTGGTCCACTCCCATCACGTAGATCACCGACCGGCGCGCAGCGTCGCGCGAGTCGGCGTCGAACGCCAGCCATTTCCCGTCGGGCGACCACCGGGGCCAGCCGGTCTCGAATCCCCGGCCGAAGCTGGTGATTCGCCGGGCCGCCTGCGACTTGTCCGCAGGCACCAGGTAGATGTCGTCGCCCTGATCCTTGTGGGAATGGTAGGCGATCCATTTCCCGTTGGGTGACCAGGTGAGCGATTGGTCTTCGCTGGGGGAATCGTCCACTACCCGGTCCACGACGGTCAACGGCGTGTCGGGATCGGCGCTGACGATGCCGATGTCCTGCGCGATGTCGGGATACCCGAAGTCGTCGATGACCCGGCGCCAGGTGCCGTAGGTAATACCGATCCACTTGCCGGTGGGATCCCAGGACGGCGTTTCCGACTGAAATACGGTGACCGTCGTGACCGGACCGCCGGTATCCGCGACGACTCCCACGTTGGTGCGATAGATCTGGGTCTTGAAGAGGACCGTGCCATTCTTCGCGGTGGTCGGGGCGTAGGCGTCACGGGTGAACGCCGTCAGGCGGACGGGAGACCCCCCGATCCGCTTCCGGGCCCACAGGTCCAAAGTTCCGGCCGGATTCGGGGCCGCGTAGAAGAGCGTGTCTCCCCGGGGCGAGAACGACACCGGGCCATACGCCTCCAGCGGGATTCCCTTCGCGGCCTCTGCCTGGCAGGGATCGCGAAGGAACTGGCGGGTGCCCTCACGCGCCATGCAGGCCAGGTGGCCATCGGGCGCAAAGACCGGATAGCTGAGCCGCGCGGCGGATCGAACGACCACGGCGCTGTCCTGGCCCAGCACCCAGAGCTCCGATCCCGATCCGGAATCCCGGACTCCGGCGATACGCATTCCATCAGCGGACCACGCCAGCTGCCGGAGCGAGTCGGGCGAACGCGCCGAGGCCCCGCCCGGCGGAAAGAGCGCGCCCCGCTCGCCCGACATCAGGTCATAGATCCACCAGCGTGGAGTGCGGGAGCGATGCTCCGCCGCGATCCCCCGGGAATCGGGCAGCCAGGCCAGATGCAGGATCAATCCCGGCTCGGTGGTGAACGCCTTGACCGGCCCCCCTCCGACGCGGCGGACGTAGAGGTGATGCTGCACCGACCAGGCGAGCAGCGCCCCATCGGGCGAGAGGACGCCGAGTGGATCGCGGAAGCTGACCGGGCCGAACTGCGGGGCGCTGGTGACGTAGTGAAGACGGTGGGGGGGAGGGGACGATTGGGACCCGGAACAGGTGGCCAGGAGCAGCACCGGCAGGAGCCGCGCCTGCCTCATGCGGGAACCTCGCCCATTTCCTTCACCGCCGCCCGGTTGACCAGGATGCGCACGTTGTTGCTCAGCGGATCGATGGGAAGCATGAAAAAGTAGGGCGTGATCGGCGGATAGCGATTCATCAACCCCACGATCTCTTCCTGGTCGGCGAACATCACCCGCACGCGCCTGGCCCCGACCAGCCGAGAATCGCCGGGAACCGGCGCCTTGGCCTCATTCCGCGCCGGATCGCCAGTGGCGGAGCGGACGAAGAAGAGGGCCTTCATGTCGGCGAGCGCTACTTCAATGGTGCCGCCGGTCTCGGTCTTGAGGTGACAGGTGGGTCGCTTCGGGTCGACGTCGAGACTCTGGCCTTTCTTGACCGAGCCGTTGATGAAGTGCGCCACGATCAGATGTCCCTGCATGCGTTTCTCCTATTCGATCTCGTCGAGCGATCGGGGCCAGTCGCCCTTCAGGAGCCGGGAGAGCGCGCGGTCGGCCAGAAGGCGGCCGCCGGTCTGACACCGGGCACAATAATTGGTTTCGTTTTCCGCGTATCGGATTCGCTGCACCGGGCTGCGGCACACCGGACAGGGAAGCTTGAACCGGCCGTGCACCGCCATCCCCTCGCGAAATGCGGTCACCTTTCCCGGAAACCCAGTTCCCGTCTCGTGGCGCAGGCGCTCGGTCCAGGCGGTCAGCGTCTCGCGGCACGCCTGGTAGAGACGGGCGATTTCGTCGTCGGACAGGCGGCCGGTGAGCATCAGCGGCGAGAGCCTGGCCGCGTGGAGCGCTTCGTCGGAGTAGGCATTTCCAATGCCACTGAAGAGCCGGGGATCCGTCAAGGCGCGCTTGAGGGTGTGGCTCTCGGAGCGAAGCCGCGCCGCAAAAGCCGCCAGATCGATGCTCAGCACCTCGAGCCCGCCCCGGTCCAGAGCCCGGAGCGCCTGGCGGCCCCGGATACACAGCAGCGACGCCCGCCGCCTGGTCCCGGCCTCGGTGAGCACCAGTACGCCGTTGGGAAACTGGAAGCGCGCGAGTCCGGCCGGTCCGGCCTTGGCTCCCCGGGCGATCCACTTGAGTCGGCCGGCGATCATCAGGTGGATCACCAGATAAAAGCCGTCGTCCAGGTCCAGCACGATCCGCTTGCCCAGCCGGCGGACCTCGCGAACGATCCGGCCCTCTGCGTCGGAGAGCGGCGGCTCGACCGAACGGAGTAGGAAGGCACTCCGGAGCAGGATGCGCTCGATCGGCTGGCCGACGACACTCCTGGTCAGTGCTTCGACGTAGACCGCAATATCAGGAAGCTCGGGCAACCGTGCGCTCCACGAACCCCGCGATCCGGTCGCACGCCTCGCCGAGACGTTGCTCGCTGGTGCCCAGCGTAATGCGCACGTGCCCCGCGCCACTGGGCCCGAATCCTTCGCCCGGAGTCACGGCAACGCCGGTCGCGTCGAGGAGCAGGGCTGCGAACCGTTTGCCATCCATGCCGGTGCCGCGCACATCGGCAAAGACATACATGCCGGCCTCTGGCAGCCGGCAGGAAACGCCGCGCACGTCCTGGAGCCGGTCGACGACCACGTGGGCGCGACCGAGATAGGCCGCCCGGAGCTCGGCGGCTTCCCGGTCGGCCCGGTGGAAGGCGGCGGCGCCAGCGTCCTGGACGAACTGCGCGACGCCGAAGTGCATGCACCGGACCAGCTTCTCCAAGTGCCCCGCCAGTGCCCTCGGCGTGATACTCCAGCCGCAGCGCCACCCGGTCATGGCATGGGACTTGGAGAGACTGGACACCACGGCGGTGCGCTCCGCCATTCCAGGAAGGGAGGCCGGGCTGACGAAGTCGCCGGTGAAGGTAAGCGCCGAATACACCTCATCGCTGATCAGCACCAGATCGTGCCGCCGGCAGAGCTCGGCGGTGGCCTCCGCTTCCGCTCGGTTGAGGACGGCGCCGGTCGGGTTGTGGGGAAAATTCAGCATGATGCCGCGGGTGCGCGGGCCGACAGCTCGGGAAATGTCCTCAGGATCGAGATGGAAGGCGCGCTCCGGGCGGAGCGGGATCTGGCGCATCGAAGCCCCGGCGGCCCCGAGCATGGCCTCGTAGGTGACGTAGGTCGGTTCGGGGACAATGACTTCGTCTCCGGGATCGAAGAGACACTGCGCCAGCGCGAACAGCGCGGCCTGGGCGCCCGGGTAGATGATCACCTGGTCAGGTCCGACCGGAACGCCGAGGCTCCTCGAAGCGCGCTCGGCGATGGCCGAGCGGAGCGCGGGCTCTCCTCCACTCGGGGAATAGTGGGTCCGTCCTGCCGCGAGCGCACTGACCGCCGCCTCGCGGATCGGCGGCGGGGTCTCGAAGTCGGGATCCCCGATGCTCAACAGATAGATCTCGTCGCCGCGCTGCATCCGGTCGACGGCGCGGTCGTGGACGATCCACGCGTCGGTCCCCTCTCCCTCCAGGCGCTCGATCCGCGAGGAATACCGCACCCGCGCTATTTCCTGATGCCCGCGAGTCGCAGCATGAGCACCGCCGCGCGGGCCGTCTGCATCTCGAGCGAAGGGAGATAAATGGACTCCTGTGGCGAATGCGCCCCGGTGCCCTGCACGCCCAATCCGTCGAGGCCGGGAATGAAAGGCGCGACGAAGGAGAGGTCACCGGCGCCGCGCCGGCTCGCGTCCAGTGCCCTGACCGCGGGATAGCCAAGCCCGCGGCTCAGGGTATCGTACTGGGCGAGCAGTGCTTCGCCCGCGGGGGGTGAGCGGCATGGCGGGATAGCTGTCCTCGAACGTGATCCGGGCCGAAGTGCCCGGAAGATTCTTCGCCACGATCTCGCGCATCACCCCGCGGGCGCGCTCCTTCTGTGCCTCGGTGAAGAACCGGAGGTCGCCCTTCACCTCGGTGGTCGGCGCGATGATGTTGGTCTTGCCCGACACCTGATAGGTGGAGCCCGAGGTGTCGACGCTCAGGTCCCCGCCCCCGGCGATGATGCCGGGATTGAAGGTGAGGCCGGGCTCGCCCACCAGCCGCTCGCGGAACTCGTCGAGGATTCGGGCCGCCTCGTAAATGGCGCCGTAGGTTCCGCCGAAGACTCCCGCAGAGTGCCCCTGGCGGCCGGTGACTCTGAGCACCCAGTTGCTGGAGCCGCGTCGACTGATGCTGGCAAATTCCGGGCTGCCCGCCTCGAAGGAGAGCGCCACGTCGGTGCGCTTGGCGGCGTCGATCAGGTCGCGCCGCGCCACGTCGAGCGGGCGGCCGGTAGACTCCTCGTCCCCGGTGATCACCACGGTGACGTCGAGGGCGTCGAGCCGGCCGATGGCCGCCAGGGCCTTGAGCGCGAAGAGCAGCACCACGTCGCCGCCCTTCATGTCGCTGGTCCCCGCTCCACGGGCCGTCGAGTCGGTCCGGACGAATTTCTGGCCCGCGCCCTCGAACACGGTATCGAAGTGCCCGATGAGCAGCAGTCGTTTGGCCTTCGCGGTCCTGATCCGCGCCTCCCGGTGGGCCACCAGGTGCCCGCCCCGGTGCATCGCGGCCGGCATCTCGGCCCACCGCGTGGTGAACCCCAGCGCGTCCAGCTCGGCCCGATACAGCGCGCCCACCGCGCGGACGCCCGCGACGTTGAGGGTGCCGCTCGGGATGTTGACCATGCGCTCGAGCAGGCCGATCTGGTCTTCGCGATGTGCCGAAATCCAGGTACGAAGCTGCTGCTCGGTCTGGGTGAGGGTCTGGGCCGGGGCAGGGGCGGCGCCGAGGGAAAGGCAGAGCGCGGTTGCGCCGAAGCGCCGGAGTGAGGTGTGCATGGCACCAATTTATTAGGTTACGGCCCTCATGACCCATCCCCTGATCGAGTTGGGCGGCCAAGGGCCGCTCATTCACCTCGCGCCGGCCAACGGCTTCCCGCCCGCCAGCTACCTGCCGGCGCTCGAGCCGCTGCTGTCCGACTACCGGGTGATCAGCTTGCCCCCCCGCGCCATGGGGCCCGACGCGGGGACGGCGCCGGAGGCGCCGGGGAGCTGGATCACTCTGGGGGATGATCTTCTGGCCGGCATCCGCGTTCACGATTTGCCGCCGCTGATCGCGATCGGGCATTCCTTCGGTGCCATCGCCTCGCTGCTCGCCGCGGTGAAGGAACGGTCCCGGTTCCGGGCGCTGGCGCTCCTCGATCCCACCATCTTTCCGCCCGCCGCGATGGACCAGATCAGAGAGCAACGCGGCCGGGGGGAGTTGTTCCGACCGCTGGTGCAGGGTGCCAGGAAACGGAGGGACCGGTTCAGCAGTGAGTCGGAGGCCTTTTCCTACTGGCGTGGCAAAGCGCTCTTTACCGACTGGTCGGACGACGCGGTGGCGCGGTATGCCGCTGCCATGCTCCGGCCCACCGGCGCGGGGGAGTTCACCCTCTCATGGCCGGGAGCCTGGGAGGCGCACTACTACGAGTCGTTCTATACCGATAGCTGGGGCGACGTGGCCCGGCTGGATCGATCACTGCCGGTGCTGGTGGTGGGAGGCTCCGAGTCAGACACGCTTCTCCCGGAGGCAACCGCGCTGCTGCGGAAACAACTGCCCTGGGCCACCCACATGACGGTCCCGGGGTACGGACACCTCTTCCCGCACTCCGCGCCGGAGCAGACCGGGCGGATCCTCAGAGGGTGGATTGATTCATTGAGCGGGCCTTCACCTCTTCCTCGGTGAGCCCGAAGATCGGGGGAGTCGCGACGCCGAGCAGGCCGAGCATGAGGTAGAGCTGGCCGCGGTGGTGGCTCTCGTGCTCCACCATCGCGCGAAGCCACTTCCAGGTGGTGATCGGCGTTCCCGCCGGGGTCTGGCACTTCGATTCGAGCTGGTCCGGCGTGAGCGCCCGAAATATCCCCAGTGACTCAGCGTGCTTGCGGTCGAGGTAGGCCAGCACCGCATCCTTCCCCTCGGCCAGCTCCCGGCCATGGCCCCCATAGCGGGTGGGGTATCCCTGCACGTTCTCGGCATACATGTCGCGTTCGATGCCGGCCAGGTGGCGGACCAGGTCCCCGAGCGTCCAGCGCCCCGCGGCGGGCGTCCACTCGATGCGCTCGGGAGGGATCACCTCCACGACCCTGCGGGTACGGCCGCGGACTCCCGCCCAGTAGGTCGCGAACGGCCCGGCGCTTGTGATTTCCATCAGGTGAAGCCGTGCTGGATACGGTACACCGCCGCGGCCAGCGCTCCGCCGGTCAGCGGACCCGCCAGATAGAGCCAGAGATACGCCCAGGTGCCGTCGCCGCAGAGCACGTTCACCACGATGGCGCCGGTGGCGACGGCGGGATTGAACGCGCCCCCCGAGATCGGCCCGCCCGCGAATGCGGCGGCCATGATGGTGGCTCCGATGGCGAGCCCGTAGAAGGAATTGCCCTCGTTGGTCGGCGAGGTGGCAACATTGAGCACGACCAGCGCAAGCAGGAATGTGTAGAACACCTCCACCATGAGGGCCGTCATCGTAGTGGCCGTGGCCCCGGGAGCGGGGGCGAAGGTACGATCGAGCAATATGTACGAGAGGTAGGCGCCGGCCAGCCCGCCCAGCAGCTGGGCCGCCATGTAAGGGAGCAGATCCGCTTTGGGAAGCTTGCCGCGAAGGAAAACCGCCAGCGACACTGCGGGGTTGTAGTGCGCCCCCGAAACGTGGCCGCCCATGAATACAACGACCATCAGCGCAGTGCCGATGACCAGCGGCGCCAGAGGGTGATTCGGGGTGGCCACCAGCCCGATCGTCATGACGAAGAAGAACGTCCCCACGAACTCAGTCAGATATTTTCGCATGCAGGCCCTTG
>JANNGX010000294.1:0-7394 GCA_031404115.1 Gemmatimonadales bacterium
GTGCCGACTTGCGCAGTCACACTCCCACCCCCCCTGCCGAGCCGGAACGCCTACCACCAGGGCTTATGGCTGCACGGTTCCTCGGTCCACGGCCCCGGCTCCGTCGATTGCGTATTCTCCGAGGGTGGCCCCGCAAATAATCGTGGCATTGGCACCGATCGAGGCTCCCCGCTTGACCAGGGTCTGCGAATACTCGTGCTTCCGTGCAACGTGGCTCCTCGGATTGATCACGTTGGTGAACACGCAGCTGGGCCCGCAGAAGACGTCATCCTCCAGGATCACACCCTCGTAGATCGAGACGTTATTCTGAATCTTGACATTGTTTCCGATGACCGTGCCGGGCATCACCACGACGTTCTGCCCGAGATTGCATCGCTCCCCGATCACCGCGCCCGGCATAACATGGGAAAAATGCCAGATCCGGGTTCCCTTCCCGATCGTGGCGCCGTCGTCGACATAGCTCGACTCATGCACGAAATAGTCAGGCATCGAGATACTCTCCCAGGGACCCGATGAGCTTCACTTCCGTCTCCAACACCACGCCGAATTGCTCCCGGACCGCGCCCCGCGCCTGAGTGATCAATGCGCGCACGTCCCGCGCGGTGGCGTCGCCGGAATTGACGAAATAATTGGCGTGCATGGGCGAGACCTGGGCACCGCCCACCCGGACGCCTTTCTGCCCCGCTGCCTCGATAATGCTGCCTGCCGTCCAGGCCCGGCTCCATCCGGAAGGCGCCGGGGCCGCGGGGTTCTTGAACACGCTGCCGCAGCAGGGCTGGTTGAACGGAGTGCCCTGCTGGCGCCACTGGAACAACCGTTCCACCTCGTGATCCAGTGCTTCACGATCTCCGGGCCGGAGGCGGACCTCCACCTCCAGGACCAGAGCGCGGTCCAGGCCGCTGGTCCGGTAGGCAAAGGGAATCTCCGCGGCGTCTATCACCCGCGGCTCTCCCTGCGCGTCCACGATGGTGACCCGTTCGATCACGTCAGCCCACTGCGCCCCGTGACATCCGGCGTTCATGTACACCCCGCCTCCCACCGTTCCCGGTACGCCCACCATCACGTGCAGGCCGGCCCATCCCTGTCCCGCCGTCTTTCGCGCGGCGAGCGGGGCGGGCAGGCCGGCGCCCAGCCACCACCGATCCCCGTCGGAACGCACCGCGTCCAGGCCCTTGCCGATGCGAATCACCAGGGCATCGAGGCCTTCATCGGGGAGCAGGACGTTGGAGCCAAGCCCCAGCGGAAACACCGGCACGCCCGCGCGCGCAGCATGCCGGAACCCGACGGCGGCATCTTCCGCCGAAGCCGGCAGAAACACGGTTGCCGGGCCGCCGATGCGATAGGTGGAGAATCGCGAGAGCGCGGCCTCGAGCTTTACCTGCCCGGCAACCGCCCTGGCCAACTCGGCTGCGAACCGGGGATCCCGCGCGCTCATGCTCCGGCCGAGGCCTTCAGGTTCCGGGCCAGCGCGTGCCATTCCTGAAGCGACTTCACCTCGCCGACCCGGCTCTTGAGGGCGATGACGGCATCGCAGGCGGCGTTCGCCGCCGACATGGTGGTGGTGTACGGCACCCGGTGTTCCAGCGCCGCCTGGCGAAGCACATAGTCGTCGTGCTGCGTCAGCTTGCCCAGTGGCGTGTTGATCAGGAGTTGGACCTGGCCGGACACGAGGAGGTCCACCGCGTTGGGCCGCCCTTCGTAGACCTTGATCACCGTCTCGGCCGGAATGCCCTGCTGCTTCAGGTACGTCGCCGTGCCAATGGTGGCCAGTATCCGAAATCCCAGCTCGTGAAAACGCCGGGCGATCGGCGCCACCGTCGGCTTGTCGTGATCGTTCACGGTCACAAAGACCGCGCCGCTCTCCGGCAGCGAGCCGTCGGCGCTGGCTTGCGCCTTGGCGAAGGCCATCCCGAACGAATCCGCAATCCCCATCACCTCACCCGTCGATCGCATCTCGGGCCCGAGGATCAGGTCCACACCGGGCAGCTTGCTGAACGGAAAGACGGCTTCCTTGACCGCCACGTAAGGCTGCGCCGTGTCATCGGACAGGCCCAGCTCATCGAGCGTCCTGCCGACCATCACCGCGGCTGCCAGTGACGCGAGTTGCACGCCCGTCGTCTTGCTGACGAACGGCACCGTCCGCGACGCGCGAGGGTTGACCTCGAGTACGTACGTCACGCCATCCTTCAGCGCGTACTGGACGTTGAGCAGCCCGATGACGCCGATCCGTTTGGCGAAGGAACGGGTATACCCGCGCATCTCCTCGATCTGCTCTTCCGTGATCAGGTAGGGCGGAAGCACGCAGGCCGAGTCTCCGGAATGGATCCCGGCGTCCTCGATGTGCTGCATCACGCCACCGATGACGCAGCGGTGACCGTCGGAGATGGCGTCGACGTCGGCCTCGAACGCGTCCTCCAGAAAGTGATCGATCAGCACCGGGTGGCCCGGGGCTACCCGCTCCGCTTTGGCGAAGAATTCCTTCATCGTCTCGGCGTCGTACACGATCTGCATGGCGCGTCCGCCCAGGACATACGAGGGCCGGATCAGCACCGGCCAGCCTATTTTTTCGGCTTCACGGACCGCTTCCTGATAGGACATCGCGGTACCGTTGGGCGGCTGCGCGATGCCCAGCTCCCGCACGATCGCCTCGAAGCGGCCGCGGTCCTCGGCGGCGTCGATCGCGTCGGGCGAAGTGCCAAGAATCGGCACCCCCTCGGCCTCGAGGCCCCGCGCCAGCCGGAGCGGAGTCTGGCCGCCGAACTGCACGACGACCCCCATCGGCTTCTCGAGGTGGACGATCTCGAGCACGTCCTCCAGCGTGAGCGGCTCGAAGTAGAGCGCGTCGCTGATGTCGAAGTCCGTGGAGACCGTTTCGGGGTTGGAGTTCACCATCACCGTGCGGTAGCCCATTTTCCGGAAGGCCAGCGCCGCGCGGACGCAGCAGTAGTCGAACTCGACCCCCTGCCCGATCCGATTCGGACCGCTACCCAGGATGATCACCGTATTGTTGCCCACGCCGGCCACCTCGTTTTCCTCGTCGTACGAGGAGTAGAGGTACGGCGTGGCCGAGGGAAACTCGCCGGCGCAAGTGTCCACCATCTTGTAGGCCGGGCGGATGCCGAGGCTGTGCCGCCGATCGCGCATGGCCTTTTCGGAGATGCCGGAGAGTTCGGCGAGCTGCAGGTCGGAGAAGCCGAGCCTCTTCATCTGGCGGAGGTCCGAGGCCTCGTGGGACGGGCGGACCGCCCAAGCCTGCTCCGCCTCCACGAGCTCCCGCATCTGATGCAGAAACCACGGATCGATGCGGCTGCACTCGGCGATCGCCGCGATCTCGATGCCGGCTTCCATCGCCCGCTTGATTTGAAACAGCCGCTCCGGCGTGGGAGTGCGGATCGCCGCGAGGAGCCCTTCGCGGGTCGTGTTGGTCAGGCGGTCGTCCGCGAGTGTCTCCCCGACGGTCCACCCGGAGCGCCCGATTTCCAGGCCGCGGAAGCCCTTCTGGAACGCCTCCTTGAAGGTACGCCCGATGGCCATCACCTCGCCCACTGACTTCATCTGGGTGGTGAGACGCGGATCGGCGGTCGGGAACTTCTCGAAGGCAAACCGGGGAATCTTCACTACGACGTAATCGAGCACCGGCTCGAAGGAGGCCGGCGTGGTCCGGGTGATGTCGTTGGGCAGCTCGTCCAGACGGTAGCCCACCGCCAGCTTGGTCCCGATCCGCGCGATCGGAAAGCCGGTGGCCTTGGAGGCAAGCGCCGACGAGCGCGATACCCGCGGATTCATTTCGATGACCAGCTGCTCGCCGGTGTCGGGGTTCACCGCGAACTGCACGTTGCATCCCCCGGCGGCGACCCCGACTTCACGGATGATCTTGCAGGCGCCGTCGCGCATCTGTTGGTATTCGCGGTCCGAGAGCGTCATGGCCGGCGCGACGGTGATCGAATCGCCGGTGTGGACGCCCATGGGGTCGATGTTCTCGATGGAGCAGACGATCACCACATTGTCCGCTGAATCCCGCATCAATTCGAGCTCGAACTCCTTCCACCCGATGATGCTCCGCTCCACCAGCACCGATCCGACCGGCGAGAGCTCCAGCCCGCGGCGCAGCATCGTCTCGAATTCTTCGCGGTTGTAGGCGATGCCTCCGCCGGTGCCACCCAGGGTGTAGGAGGGACGCAGAATCGCGGGATAGCCGGTAGTCGTCTCCACCGCGGCGAGTCCCTGTTCGACCGTCTTGACCGTCACACCGGGCGGGGTGGCGAGTCCGATTCGCCGCATCGCCTGGGCGAATTCATCCCGGTCTTCGGCGATACGGATGGCCCGCTCGTTCGCGCCAATCAATTCGACGCCGTACTTCTCAAGCACGCCGTTGCGCTGCAGGGCCATCGCCACGTTGAGCGCCGTCTGGCCCCCCATCGTCGGCAGCAGTGCGTCGGGCCGCTCCCGCGCGATGATCTTCTCGACCCACAGGGGCGTGATCGGCTCGATGTAGGTCCGATCCGCGATTTCCGGATCGGTCATGATGGTGGCGGGATTCGAGTTCACCAGGATGACCCGGTAGCCCTCTTCCCGCAGGGCACGCGCCGCCTGCGTTCCGGAATAGTCGAATTCCGCCCCCTGGCCGATGATGATCGGGCCGGAGCCGATCAGCAGAATGGAAGCGAGGTCAGTCCGTTTGGGCATCGAGTAGATCCTGGAGCGTCTGGTCGAGAGTATAGCGCGGCACCCAGCCAGTGGCCGAGCGGAGCATCGAGGAGTCTCCGACCAGATGCATGATATCGGAGGACCGTGAGAGCGACGAGTCGAGTTCGGCGGTGACCCGCCAGCCGACCAGCTGCTGCAGCCGTTCACAAACGTCCCGCAGTGCGAGCCCCCTCCCGCTGGCGACGTTGTACACCCCGCCTTCGGCGCCCTGTTCTACCAGCGCGGCATAGGCCGCGGTCACGTCGCGGACGTCGAGCAGGTCCCGCACCGGATCCAGGTTTCCCGTGGTGATCGTGGCCTGCCCGGCGCGCTTCGCGGCGGTGAGGCGCGTCGCCAGGCCGGGGATGACGTACCGGGGGTCCTGCCCGGGACCGGTGTGCGGAAAGGCGCGCGCCACGATCACCTTGAGGTGCCGCCGCCGGGCGGCCTCGAGGGACGCGATCTCGGCGCCGGCCTTGCTGGCCGCGTAGGGGGAAACCGGCTCCACCGAATCGCCTTCGACGTGCACGCCTCCCGTCCCCATCCCGTACACCTCGGCGGTGGATACCAGCAGGAAGAGGGCGCAGTATCCCAGCGACTCCACCACCCGCGCCGTCCCTGCCGCGTTGATGTCCCACGCGAGTCCGGGATCACGGCGCGCCTCGGCTCCGGAGGCGACCGCCGCAAGGTGCACCAGGGCGTCCCAGCGACCCGCCACACCGCGGGCGACGGACGCGGAGTCTCCCAGCTCCATGCCCCGCCACTCGATCCGGGCCCGCTCTTCCGGAGTGAGCAGCGCCGACGGCTGACCCCCGGTTCGATGGATTCCTGTCACGGCGTGACCCCGGCCGAGCAGTTCTCGAACCAGCCAGCCCCCGACGAATCCGTCGGCGCCTGTGACGAGAATGTTCACCGCGGGCGTTTCAGCCGCTCGAGGTCCGCATCCACCATCATCTCCACCAGGCCCCGAAAGTCGACCACCGGCTTCCAGCCCAGTTCCGCGTACGCCTTGCTCGGGTCAGCGAGCAGCACGTCCACCTCGGCCGGGCGCATGAACGCCGGGTCGCTCACCACGTATTTGCGCCAATCGAGCCCCACGTGGGAGAAGGCGGTCTCGACCAGTTCCCGGACGCTGTGTGTTGTGCCGGTTCCGATGACGTAGTCCGTGGGCTTCTCCGGTTGCAGCATCCGCCACATGGCATCAACGTAGTCCCCGGCGAACCCCCAGTCCCGCCGCGCGTCGAGGTTGCCCAGCCGGAGCTGGCTCGACAGGCCGAGGCGAATGCGCGCGGCGCCGTCGGTCACCTTGCGGGAGACGAACTCCATGCCGCGCCGGGGCGATTCGTGATTGAACAGAATGCCGCTCACCGCATAGAGGTTGTAGGACTCGCGGTAGTTCACCGTGATCCAGTGGCCGTACACTTTGGCCACACCATAGGGCGACCGCGGATAGAACGGGGTGCTTTCGGTCTGGGGCGTGTGCTGCACCTTGCCGAACATCTCGGACGAGCTGGCCTGGTAGAATCGCGCCGCCGGGTGCACGAGGCGTATGGCCTCGAGAATCCGGGTGACACCAAGCGCGGTGAATTCACCGGTCAGCACCGGCTGGGTCCACGAGGTGGGCACGTAAGACTGCGCCGCCAGGTTGTAGACCTCGTCGGGACGGACGTCCTGGAGCACCACCGTGAGGGAGTGCTGGTCCAGCAAGTCGGCGGTGACGATCCGGACCCGGTCCACCAGGTGCTCGATCCGCTCGAAACTGTGGTGGCTGGTGCGCCGCACCATCCCGTAGACGTCGTACCCCTTCTCGAGGAGCAATTCGGCAAGGTAGGAGCCATCCTGGCCCGTGATGCCGGTGATCAGGGCTCTAGGCATGAGACCGTCGGTCGGTGGGGACGGTGGGGACGGCACCAACCGCCCTTACTAACCTCACTATCCGCACCGTCCGTCCCGAGTATTGAGCTATCTGCCGCATGGGATTATCTTTCCAGGCTCGAAACGAAGCCTACTCAGGAGTATCGATTTATGGCGCGGGTGTGCACCGTTTGTGGCAAAGGGCCGACCACCGGCAACCACGTGAGCCACGCGAACAACCGGGTCAAGCGGCGCTGGTATCCCAACCTGCAGACCGTTCGCACCACGGTGGCAGGTGAAGTCCGCCGGGTTCGTGTCTGTACTCAATGCATCAAGAGCAACAAGGTCAAAAAGGCCAGCTGACTGCGGCGTGGCAGGTACTGGGGGGTGAAAAAAAGGGGACCGACTGGTCCCCTTTGTCATTTCCGAACGCCGGTGCTGCGTCACTCGGACAAGAGCTCGATGCGGGCGATGTCTGCGCCGTCTCCGACGCGGTGCCCCAGCTTGAGGATGCGGGTGTAGCCCCCGGGGCGCGCCGCGAAGCGTGGCCCGATTTCCTTGAACAGCCGCCCCAGGATTTCGCGATCGGGGATTTTCCGCTCGGCCTGACGGCGCGCGTGCAAATCTCCCCGGCGCGCCAGAGTGATGAGGCGCTCGGCAAAGGGCCTGAGCTCCTTGGCCTTGGCCTCGGTCGTGACGATGGCATCGTGCTGAAACAGGCTCGCCGCCATGTTCCGGAGCAATGCCTTCCGGTGGGTGGAGGTGCGCGAGAGCTGCTTCCCCTTGGCGCGATGCCGCATTACGCGTTCTCCCCGGCGGCGCCGGCACCATCGACGGCGGCTCCGCCACTCCGC
>JANNGX010000295.1:0-2635 GCA_031404115.1 Gemmatimonadales bacterium
GGGAGCATTCCCTTGGGGGTTCGACCCCCCCCCCCAGCACTGACCCCACCCCCAATTGCTGCCCAGGAAACGGAGTGCGTAGAATCCCCCTGTGACGACCCCCCCCCGGCCCGACGATTCCGAGGCCCCCCCGCGGAGTGACCTCCCCCACATCGAGTTTCTCGACGGGCCGAAGTCCCGGCTCTCGGAGCTCGCCCGGATCATCCGGATTGCCGGCGAGTTCTTTCGCGGCTTCCGCGATCTCCACTTCGTCGGCCCCTGTGTGACCGTCTTCGGCTCGGCCCGTTTCAAGGAAGATCATTCCTACTACGCACTGGCCCGCGAGGTCGGTGGGCGGCTCGCAAAGGCCGGTGCCACGGTCATGACCGGGGGCGGCCCCGGGATCATGGAGGCTGCCAACCGGGGTGCCAGGGAAGCGGGCGGCTACTCCATCGGCTGCAACATCGAGCTCCCCGGCGAGCAGCAGCCCAATCCGTACCTCGACCGCTGGATCACCTTCCGCTAATTTTTCATCCGGAAGGTGATGCTGGTGAAATACAGTTACGCCTTCGTGGTAATGCCGGGAGGATTCGGCACGCTGGACGAGCTGTTCGAGGCGGTGACCCTGGTGCAAACCCGGAAGATCGATTCGTTCCCGGTGATCCTGATGGGCGTGGACTATTGGGCCCCGCTCCTCGGGTTCATCCGGCAGACACTGGTCGGCGCGGGCACGATATCCCAATCCGACGCCGATCTCATGACGCCAACCGATTCCCCCGACGAGGTCGAGGGTATCATACGGCGTACGCTCGCGGCCAATCGCAGCGCGATCGGGTCGCGTCCGCGCCAGATCCGCCTCCTGATGGAGCGATAGCAACATGGCCGCACCGAGGCTTTCGCCGCACCCCGAGAGTGTCCGTCCCAGGCTCACCGATGCGCTGGCGGAGCCGTCCGGAGAGTTGCCGGGCAAGAAGGCCATCGACGAGGAGCTCGACGACCTGGGCGACCGCATCGAGGCACTGCAGGCCGCCCTGGGCGCCGAGCAGCGGCGCTCCCTGCTGGTCGTGTTGCAGGGCCGGGATGCCTGCGGCAAGGACGGCACTACCCGCCGGGTGTTCCGCAAGGTCAATCCGGCGCTCTGCATTGTCACCAATTTCAAGCGACCCAGCGACCGGGAGCTCAGCCACGACTACCTCTGGCGGGTACACCTGGCGGTGCCGCCCCGCGGCACAATCGGCATCTTCAATCGCTCCCATTACGAGGACGTGCTGCCGGTGCGGATTCATGGCCTGGTACCCGAGACGGTCTGGCGGAAGCGCTACGGCCAGATCAACGACTTCGAGGCGATGCTGGCCGACGAGGGTGTGGTGATTCGCAAGTTTTTTCTGCACGTCTCGAAGGAAGAGCAGCGCAAGCGGCTGGAAGAGCGGCTTGACGATCCCACCAAGAACTGGAAGTTCGAGCCCGGGGATTTGGGCGAGCGAGCGCTGTGGGACAACTACACCGAGGCATACGAGGACCTGCTGGAGCTGACCAGTACTTCCCGGAATCCCTGGTTCATCGTCCCGTCCGACAAGAACCGGGCCCGGGACCTGATGGTCGCTCAAGTGGTGTGGCAGACCCTCGAGGAAATGGACCCGAAGTATCCTCCCGCCGATCCCGCGGTGCTCGCCCTCCGGGGGACCATCACATGATGTCGCTCAACCGGAAGGGCTTCACGATCATCGAGCTCATGGCCACGGTGGCTATCATCGGGCTCCTCGCCAGCATGGCCATCCTCAAGTCCCGGCAGAGCCGCGATAAGGCGCTCCGGACCGGGATGATGGTCGATTTGAAGACCCTGGTCAGCGCGCAGGAGGGCTTTTTCTCGTCCAATCGGGACTATGCCGGCGGGGTCGCGGGGCGGGAAGTGCCCGGAACTAGGGGGAGGGGGAGGGCGGCGCTCGCCGCGTCGAACGGGAGCGCCATCGTCGTGCGATACCGTGGGACTGACGGCTGGAGCGCCACCGTCACCAACGTCCGAATGAGGACCGTTCCGAGGACCTGCGGTGTGTTCATCGGGCCGATCCGGTACGCGCCGAACGCCAGGGTGAACCGGGAAGGCGTGCCGATCTGCTACTAGCTATCGCGCCCGGGACGGCGTAATTCCCGTCGTCTTGAGGAAATCGTCGGCGCTCTGTGACTCATTGAGCGTGAGCAGGGAGTCCCGCACCATCGCGCTCACCACGAAGGTCGAGTCTCCGCTCACCGTGTACTCGACCCCCTCCTCCACATCTCCCGCCTCGGCCAGGGTGACCGGGAGTCGGTGATGCGTGGCCCGAAAATCCAGGACCCGTTCCCGTTCCAGGTATACCCCGAAGCGAAGCTCGGCCTCCCGCTCGGCGGGGGTGCGGCTGGCCGACGGATCGGAGGGGAAGAGCCAGCCGGGCTTGGCCAGCCAGGTATACGCCAGTGCGCCCCAGGAGAGAATGCAGGCGACGAGGACCGCGGCATGGGTTCGCCGGGCCACCGGGAGGGGACCGGCCTTCGAGCACCCGTTCCCGCTCGCGGTTGACCACTCCATCAAACGCCGCGAGCAACTCCGTCTTGTCGGGCCGGGCGGGATTCCTTCCGTCGGCGCCGGGCTCGGTCCCGGTCTCGGGCACTAGAAGCCTCC
>JANNGX010000296.1:0-11423 GCA_031404115.1 Gemmatimonadales bacterium
CGAGATGCCTGGGCCCGCGCCACCGACGCGTTCGCGCGGGCCGCCGCGCTCGAGCCCGGCCTGGTGCCCCGGCTCGAGGAGCTCGCGCGCCGCGCGCTGCGCGCCGCCGCCCCCGTGCGCGCCGCGGTGATTCGGGATGGGCTGCTGCGCGCCGTGCGCGAACCGCGCGGTTCGCGGGAAGGACGTCTGATCCTTGCGCTGGGGCGGGTGCAGCGGGAGATGGGGGACACCGCCGCGCGCTCGACATTTCAGGCCTACGTCGCGACCGGTGAAAATCGCGGGCTCGGTCTGCTCGAGCTGGGCCGGACCCGGTTGCTGCACGGCGACCTGGGCGGTGCGCTGGACTATCTGGAAGGGCTCACGTCCGATGACCCCGGTGCCGTGGCGGAGGCGCGGAACGATTTCCTGGCCATCGCGAGCGACGCGGAGCTGGCCGATTTCGATTTTCGCCGCGGCTCCGCCCGGACCGAGATCGTGCGGCGCTTCTGGACGACCCGGGACAGGGTGGAGCTTCGGACGGAGGGATCTCGGCTGGCGGAGCACCTGCGCCGCCTGGCGCTGACGCGGCAGGAGTTCGCCTTCACCGGCGAGGACGGCGTCGAGCGCCCCGACGACCGCGGCCGGGTGTTTATCCGCCACGGCGAGCCGGACGATCGCGCAAGCTTCACCATCCCGGGCGTCGAGCCCAACGAGTCTTGGCGCTACCGCCGCGGCGGGAGCGACATGGTGCTCCATTTTTCGGCCCGGCACGCCCCCAGAGACTTCCGCCTGATCGAGAGCGTGCTGGACGTTACCGATGTCCGCTCGACGGTGGATTTCGGGCAGCCGGCCGGCGCAAACCTGTCCCGCGCCAGCGGCGAGCAGCTGTTGCGGTCCCGATCGGCGTTGGCCCCACTGTATCGTCAGCGTCCCGTTGCCGGCGCGGATCAGGCCGCCGACTTCCTGGCCCGGGAGCGCGCGCTGGGCCGGCGGGGCATCCAGCTCGGCACCCAGACCGACAGCTACACCCTCCGCTTTCCGATCGAGCTCAATGCGTGGGGCGACTATGTGGTGGGCGGCGGCTCGGGCTCCGAGCCGGCGGTGCAGGTGTTCTTCGCGATTCCCGGCTACGCTATCGAGCCGGCCACCGGCACTGTGGGGTTCGTGTACCCGGTGCGAGTCCGCTTCGTGGCGCTGGATACGGCGGGCAACATCGTGGCCTCGGTGGATTCCACGACACGCATTGAGCCCGGCGACCGGATCGCCGCCAACCGGAGCCTGGTGGGACGGATCGCGGTGCCGGTCCGGCCCGGCCGTCTGACGGTCCAGGCCGCAATCCAGTATGGCAATGACGCCGGATCGGCATTCGGAGTGGATTTGATCACGGTCCCCTCGCCGGGAGCGGGGGTGCTCGCCCTGGGCGACCTGCTGGTGGGCACCCGCCGGGGACGCATTCTGGTCCCGCTCGGAGATGGAACCGGGATCGCGATGTCGCCGGGTGGCGCCGTCCGCCAGAGTGACGGGGTGGATCTCGCGGTCGAGGTATTCGGGTTGGCGCCGGGCGGCGAAGCGCAGGTCCAGCTCTTCGTGGCACCACGGGAATCCGTGTCGGTTGGGGGAGGATCGGCGCGGCAGTGGCGTCCGTTCCCCGATGGCAAGGCCACCACACGCGTGACTCGCCGCTCCGGCGGCGATCCCATCGCGCGCTGGCGGGTCACGCTACCGCTCCAGAAGCTCAAAGCCGGTTCATGGTCACTGGCGGTAGTGGCCACTGATTCGTCGGGCCACGAGGTGCGGCGGGAGGCGCCGTTGGAGGTTCTGGTTCCGTAGCGTGACGGTCCTGTGACAGATTTGTGATGTGAACATCAGTTTTCCGCGTCGTTGCTACACTTCTCCGCGTATTGTCCGGGACCTCCGTCCACCCTACTTTGAACCTCCCCGTCGGTCGCCCGCAGGAGCGAGCCTGCGAGCGACCGACGCGCGAAACCGCTGCTTCCAACTACAATTCGCGTAATACTTTGAGGGAGTCCCCATGGGAACTGCCACCCCCCGGGTTCCGCTGCAGTTGTCGCCGAACGCCACCACGGTACTGGAAAAGCGCTACCTGGTGCGCGATGAAACGGGCACGCCCGTCGAGACAGCGGTGGATCTGTTCTGGAGGGTGGGGCGCACCGTGGCGGAGCCCGACCGCACCTACGGGGCCTCGGAGGGGGCGGTGCTGGCCGTGGCGGAGGCGTTCTACGAGTTGATGGCGAAGCGGCTGTTCATGCCGAACAGTCCGACTCTGATGAACGCGGGCCGGCCCCTGGGCCAGCTCTCGGCCTGTTTCGTCCTCCCGGTGGACGACGCGCTGTCCAATGGCAAGAGCGGTATTTACGACACCTTGACCTCCATGGCTCTGGTTCACCAGTCGGGCGGTGGCACCGGCTTCAGCTTTTCCAAGCTCCGGCCGCGGAATGACATCGTCCGCTCCACAATGGGTGTGGCGTCCGGTCCGGTGTCCTTCATGTCGCTGTTCGATGCGTCCACCGATGTCGTCAAGCAGGGCGGCACCCGCCGCGGCGCCAACATGGGCATCCTGCGCGTGGACCACCCCGACATCCTCGACTTCATCGGCTGCAAGGACGACACGACCAAAATCACCAACTTCAACATCTCGGTCGCGGTGACCGACGCGTTCATGAACGCGGTCGCCACGAACACCGATTATGACCTGCTGCACCCCAACACGCGCAAGGTCGTCGGCCAGATGTCGGCGCGCGCCGTCTGGGAAAAGATCATTCACGGCGCCTGGAAAACCGGCGAACCGGGTGTGTTCTTCATCGACCGCGCCAATCACTTCAATCCGGTGCCCCACCTCGGTACCTACGAGGCCACCAACCCGTGTGGGGAGCAGCCCCTGCTCCCATACGACGTGTGCAATCTGGGTTCGATCAATCTCGGCGCCTTCGTGGCGGAGGACGATCTCGACTGGGCCGGTCTGCGGCGCACGGTGCACCTCTCGACCCATTTCCTCGAGAACGTCATCGACGCCAACAGCTATCCGCTCCCCGCGATCACCGACCTGGCCCAGCGGATTCGCCGGATCGGGCTCGGCGTCATGGGCCTCGCCGACGTCTTCGTTCGGCTGAGCATCCCCTACGACTCCGAGCAGGCGGTGGATCTGGGCCGCCGGATCCAGCGCTTCGTCGATCACGAGGCCAAAGTGGAGTCGGAGCGGCTGGCCGGCATCCGCGGCACCTTTCCCGAGTGGGAAAAGAGCATCTGGGGCCCCGATGCCACCTGCGCGCGGGACCCGGAGGGCCAGCGCGTTCGCCCGATGCAGAAGCTCCGCAATTGCAACGTAACCACCGTCGCCCCGACCGGAACCATCTCGATCATCGCCGGCTGCAGTTCGGGCATTGAGCCGTTGTTCGCGGTGGCGTTCATGCGGAATCAGGCCGGCGTGCTGATGCCCGACGTGAACGACGATTTCATCCGGATCGCCAAGGCGGAAGGCTGGCACTCCGACGACCTGATGGGGAAGATCGCTCAGGCGGGCCACGTCCAGTTCGACGAGGTACCGGTCCAGTGGCAGCGCGTCTTCGTCACCGCCAACGCCATCAAGCCGGAATGGCACGTGCGGATGCAGGCGGGGTTCCAGGAGCACAACGACTCCGCCATTTCCAAGACGGTGAACTTCGCCAACTCCGCCACCGAAGAGGACGTCGCCGAGATCTACCGGCTGGCCTACTCGCTCGAGTGCAAGGGCGTCACGGTGTATCGGGACGGCAGTCGTGACATGCAGGTGCTGTCCAGCGGCGCCAGTGCCAAGAAGGTCCAGGAGGACGCCATCCGCTCCGGCAAGGCCGAAGCCCGCGCCGACCTGGGCGACGTGCTGGACACCGCCACCACCAGTGAGCGGCGGGCGCTTGCCGCGGACATCGCCGGCGAGCTGGCCGAGCTGGTCACCGAAAACGAGCGGCTCCGCCGGGTGGTCCACGAGCTCGAATCCGAGAATCTGCAGCGGCGCCAGAAGCGCTCCCGGCCCGACCTCCTCCGTGCCACCGTGCGACGGATCGAGACGCCGCTCGGCACGCTTTACGTCACCATCACGGAAGATGAGAAGGGCCAGCCGTTCGAGGTCTTCATGTCGCTGGGCAAGGCTGGCGGCGCCATCATGGCGGACGTCGAGGCCATGGGCCGGCTGATTTCGCTGGGGCTCCGTTCCGGGATTCCGATCCGCGAAATCCACCGTCAGCTCCGCGGCATCAGCTCGGACAAGGTGATCGGCCTGGGGCCGTCCAAGGTGATGTCGGTGCCTGACGCGGTCGGCATCGCGCTGGAGCGTTACATGGCGGACAAGCAGGGGATCCAGCAGGAGCTGCTGCCCGGTACGGTTAAGGGCGAACCGCAGCCAATGGCCGAGATGATTACCCGGGGAGCGGAGCAGATGATGCTTTCTGGAATGCCCGGCACGCTGGCCGGCGCATGTCCCGACTGCGGCTCCCAGCTCGAATACGCGGAGGGTTGCGTCAAATGCCATGTCTGCGGGTTCTCGGAGTGTGGCTGATGGGTCGGTGAACGCTCGGCCGACCTCCCAACGCGCCCCCGGACTCAACATCCGGGGGCGCGTTGGGTTTCCGGCTTGCGCGCTCCGGGACAGTCGAATGGCGACAATGCTGGCGCAAAACGCCCTGGCCCAAGATGTTTAGGGCATGACCTCCCCCGAGGCGCGCGCCGGGAGTCTGCCCCCCGATCTGTACGCGTTCCTCACCCAATTGTCCGTGGCCCTGCACAAGTATCGCGCCTATCCCGCCGGCCACCCGATGCGTTCGGACGCCCGCGACGCGATCCTGAGCCAGCTGGCTACGGCACTCGACGCCCGCCCGACTCTCCGCATCGCCATCGCGCGACGCCACCTGCTTATCGACGACCTCGCCAGCGATCCGTCGCACCCGGTGCTCGGGGAGCTGGCCGAGCGCCTGCACCGTCGCCAGATCGGCGCCCTCGTCCTGCGGAAGGGCCTCAACGCGGAGGACCTGGAAACCACCCTGGAGCGCCTGAACGCGGACCCGAGGCGGCTGGCCCCGGAGGTCGTCACGCGGGCCGAGCAGATCGGCAACCACGTTGAGCTCCTTCCCCTGTCGTACTCGCACCTGGTGATGGCGGGGCAGGGCGACGCTGCTCCCGCGGCAGACTCCACCGACGAGCTGTGGGCCGAGCTCGCCCGGCTCACCGCCGCGCCCGCCGCCGCCATCGGGGAGGGAGGGGCACGGGCCATGGCCACGGCGCTTCTCGGTTCGAGGGGGAACCCCTCGATCCGAGCCGCCGTCGTCAGGACGCTGGAGCGGTTTGGGCGCGCCTCGGTTGCCGAGACGGGCATGCAGGGAATCGCCGCGCGCCGGGAGCTCCGCGAAATGCTCAACGGAATTCCCCGCGAGGAGCTGGCGTCATTGCTCGACATCGACCTGGCCCGCCCCGGCGCGATCGGGAAGCTCGTCGAGGCCGCGGAATGGCTGCCGCTGTCCGCGCTGACCGATCTGGTGGAATCGGCGGAGGCCGCGACGGGGCAGACGGTCTCTCACTTCCTGCTTCGGCTCCTGCGGAAGCTGGGCGACCGCCCCGCGGCCAGCCCTGAGAGCGACACTGAGGTCGACCACGGTACTCGGGAGTCGATCCAGGCGCTGCTCAAGAGCTGGAACCAGGCCGACCCCAATCCCGACGTGCACACCCGGCTGCTCGAGGAGCTGAGTCGGCGGGATCGCAGTGGCGCGTTTCCGACCGGTGCTGTGTTGACCGAGCCCGAGCGGGTGGTGCGCATGGGACTCGAAGTGGGGGTGGCGGGTCCCCTCGTTCTCGAAGCTGCGGACGGCATGCTCGAGGCCGGCCAGCTCGGTGTCCTGCTCGGCGTGGTGGATGTTCCCGAGGGCAATCCAGCCGCAGCGGCGATATGGGCGCACCTCCTCGATCCCGCCACGCTCCGGCGATTGCTCCTGGAGGAACCGGTCGACCACAATGCCTGCGCCCGGATGCTGGCGAGGGTCGGTCTGGCCTCGGCGGAAGGACTGCTCGATTCGCTCACGATCTCCGAATCGCAGGATACCCGCCGACTTATCCTTCACCGGCTCTCGGAGCTGGGCCCCGGGGTGGCACCGCTCCTTATCGCTCGTCTCGACGCGGCCCCGTGGTACCTGCGCCGCAACCTGCTTGCCCTGCTGGCCGATCTTCCCGACATGCCCGCGGGGTTCACCGCCAAGCGATATGCCGACGACGCCGAGCCGCTGCTCCGGCTCGAAGCGCTCCGGCTGATGCTCCGCTCGGAGGCCGACCGCCAGGAGGCGCTGCACCGGGCGCTCGGGGATCCCGACGACCGGGTGGTCCGGCTGGGCGTCGAATCCGGGGCCGAGCGTGGGCTCCTCCGGGGCTCGCTCCCGCGTCTCATGAAGCTGCTCAACGATCAGTCCCGCTCGGCGGAGCTTCGGGCCCGCGGTGTTTCCTTGCTGGTGCAATTCGTCAGTCCGACCGTGCGGCAATGGCTGACCGAACGGGTTCTGGTTCGACGCGGTTTGTTCCGGAGGACCCGTCTGGCGCCCAAGACCGCCGATCTTCTGGCGGGCATCGCGGTGCTCACCCGTGCATTCCCCGGTCATCCACAGACACTGGTCGTGTACCGGCTGGCCACCGAATCGGGTGACTCCGACCTGATCGAGGCGGCGGGAGGACGGGCGAAATGACCAACGAGGGCAGTTTCCTCATCACGCTGGGACAGGCTCTCGCGACGATGGGCCTCTATGCCGACGGCCACCCGGCGCGGGAACGGGTGATCGACGCCTCCTTCGAGCACCTGCTTGCGGTGATGGCCGATACGCCGGCGGTTCAGTTCTCATTCATCGGTGGCGAAGCAATCGTCGGTCCCCGACCGATGACCGAGCTCGCCGGCTGGGAGTGGGCGGCACGGCTGGCCGCCGCCGGCGTCGAGCGGATCGAAGTGGACGCGGAGGTAACCCGTGCGTCCTACGTGCAGTTCATGGAAGAAGTCTGGGCTCGGCTCGCGGGGACCTCCGTGGGCTCCTCCGAGGCGCGGCAGCTGGTCCGCTCTCCGGTCCGGTTCGGCGCACTCCGCCTCGACACGCCGGTGGACGGGCCCGAACTCTCTGCCGCCGAGGCCGAGACCGTCGGGCTCGGGGCGATACGGGTATCCATCGCGGAAGAGCTGGAGGCGGTGTCCTGGATGCACGGCGAGGTGGAGCGGGGCGAGAACATTCCGATCATGGAAGTCGAGGCGGTCGTGGGATCCCTTTCTGCGAGCATGCACGCCGAGCGGCGGCTCCTCCTGCCCCTCCTCACCATCAAGGAATTTGACCAGTACACCCTCACCCACTCCTGCAACGTCGCCATGCTCGCCATGGGGCTCAGTGAGCAACTGGGTCTGGACTCGGGAGCGGTGCGAGCCTTCGGCGTTGCCGGGCTGCTGCACGACATCGGCAAGGTCCGTATCCCCCACGAACTGCTGATCAAGCCGGGGCGATACACCGACGAGGAGCGGGCGGTGATCCGGGCCCACCCCGTCGAAGGGGCGCGCCTCATCCTGGGCCGACCCGGCGGGTCGGACCTTGCGGCGGTGGTGGCGTACGAGCATCACATCTTCCTGGACGGCAGGGGCTACCCCACCCTCGCTCCGCCCCGGGCCTGCCACTACGCCAGCCGGATCATCCACGTCTGCGACGTCTACGATGCATTGTGCACCGAGCGACCCTATCGGAAGGCGTGGGCGCCGGATGAGGCGCTCGCCTACATCGAGCAGCAGGCGGGCACCGAGCTCGACCCGGCCGTGTCGAGCGCCTTCGGGGTGATGATTCGCGGCGCAAACATTTCCCGGACGCCGATGACCGAGGCGGCGCGTCCGGCCGTGGCTACTCCCTAATCCACCCCGGGAGCAGTATTCTTGAGGCCCACTTCATCCTGTTTCCCGAGGCACCGATGGCCGACGACAAGCTCAAGCCGATCAAGCCCGCTCGCCTGGCGACCGAACTCACGCGCCTGGCTGAAGGCAGGAAGACCGGCAAATACAGTGCGGACGAGTACGAGCACCGGTTTGCCCGCATGGTCGGCGAGCTCCGGGATCGCAGTATCGACGGCAACCGGGCCGAGATTCTGGCTGCCCTCACCCCGCTCAAGGCCGATGGGACGCTGGATCCCGCCGCATGGGAACGCCTGACCAAGTCGCTCGGCCTGGTGTAGGAGGCGGGGCGCAGGGAGGGGGGAGCGGTCGCGCCAGGATGGACCGCGCATCCTCGAAAATCATCACTCAGCGGTGGCCATCGGTATCGGCATAGCGCGGCACGAACTCAATCGTGATTTTCCTGCCCCTCCCCGCTCCCCGCTCCCCGCTTCCCTTGTAGATTTCCACCATGCCCCACCCCCGCCGCGCCACCCCTACCGTCGACATCGGCGGCGTCCTGGTCGGCAGCTGCCATCCCGTGGTCGTGCAGTCGATGACCAACACCGATACCGCAGACGTGGCGGGCACCATCGCGCAGGTGCGGGCGCTCGCCGAGGCCGGCAGCGAGCTGGTTCGGGTGACGGTGAACACGGAGGAGGCTGCGGCGGCGGTGCCCGCCATTGTGGACGGGCTGGCGCGCTCCGGCGTATCGGTTCCTCTGGTGGGCGACTTCCACTATAACGGCCACCTGCTGCTCGCCAAGTATCCCGAGTGCGCCCGCGCACTGGCCAAGTACCGGATCAATCCTGGCAATGTCGGCGGCAAGCGTCGCAACGCGCACTTCCGGACGATCGTCGAGATCGCGGTTACCAACGGGAAGCCGGTACGCATCGGGGTCAACTGGGGCTCGCTCGACCAGGATCTCCTTACCAGCATGATGGACGAGAACGCCCGGCTGGCCCAGCCGCGGGAGGCGCTCGACGTGACCATGGAGGCGATGGTCGAAAGCGCGCTGCGCTCGGCCCGGCTCGCCGAGGAGGCGGGTCTTTCGCATGATCGCATTCTGCTCTCGGCCAAGGTGTCGCTGGTGCCGGACCTGGTGGACGTCTATCGCCGGCTCGCCGCGCGGTGCGATTACCCCCTGCACCTCGGTCTCACCGAGGCGGGGATGGGCATGAAGGGGATGGTGGCCAGCGCCGCGGCGCTCGCCCTGCTCCTGGGCGAGGGAATCGGAGACACGATTCGGGTTTCCCTCACCCCGATGCCCGGCGGCGACCGGACCGAGGAGGTGCGGGTGGCGCAGCAAATCCTCCAGTCACTCGGGATGCGGAGCTTCACCCCGCAGGTCACCAGTTGTCCGGGGTGCGGTCGGACCACCAGCACCTTCTTTCAGCAGATGGCGCAGGACATCCAGGAGTATCTGCAGCGCCGGATGCCCGAGTGGAAAACCGCGCGGCCCGGGGTCGAGCGATTGCGCGTGGCGGTGATGGGTTGCATCGTCAACGGCCCCGGTGAATCCAAGCACGCCGACCTGGGCATTTCGCTCCCGGGCACCTTCGAGGATCCCAAGGCGCCTGTGTATATGGATGGGCGGCTGCTCACCACGCTCAAGGGCGAACGGATTGTGCCAGAGTTCCTGACCATCCTGGATGAGTACGTCGCGCGAAAGTACCCGGCGACGGGAGTTCCCGCCCAGTGATCCTGGCGGCGTCGGAGCTCCTGGAGCATCCCCTTCGGGCCATCCCGGTCCTGTTCGGAGCGGGGCTGGTCACCAGCATCACCCCCTGCGTCTGGCCAATGATTCCGATCACGGCGGGCATCCTGGGCGGAGCGGGGGCAGAGCAGCGGAGCCGCGGGCAGCGGGTGCTCTACACGCTGCTGTACGCGCTGGGGCTGGCGCTGGTGTACGCGTCGCTGGGGCTCCTCGCGGGGCTGACCGGCACGCTGTTCGGCACGGTGAGCGCCAACCGATGGGCCTACTTCGCCATGGGCAACCTGCTCCTGCTCGCGGCGCTGGCGATGCTGGATGTCTTTCCCGTCTCGGCGCCAGCAAAGCTGGTGGCGTGGGCCTCGAAGTTCGGCGGACAGTCGCCCGGATCGGTGTTTCTGATGGGCGCCACGTCGGGGCTGGTGGCGGCGCCCTGTGGGGCGCCGGCCTTCGCCGCCGTCCTTACGTTTGTGAGCGGGACCCGGAGCGCGGGGCTCGGCTTTCTGTACCTGTTCGTGTTCTCGATCGGCATGACCGCGGTACTCATTGCCGTGGGGCTTTCCGCCGGCACGCTCGCCGCGCTGCCGCGGTCGGGCCGATGGATGGTGTGGGCCAAGAAGGCGGGGGGGCTGATTATTCTGGGAATGGCGGAGTTCTATCTGATCAAGGCGGGAATGGTATGGTGAACAGTGGCGTCCGTGTCTCGGCGGGCTTCCTTGCGCTCTGCTTCCTCGCGGCCACCCCGGCCACGGCGCAGTTCGACGCCGGGATCCCGGTGGGGTCGAAGGCGCCGCCGGTGGTGATCAACGATCTCGACGGCAAGCCGGTGGATCTCGGCCTGATCATCGGCAAGAAGCCGGTGCTGCTGGAGTTCTGGGCCACATGGTGCGCCCTCTGCAAGGCGTTGCTTCCCCAGCTCGAGGCAGTCCGGAAGACGTATGGGGACCAGGTGGACATCATCGGGATCAACGTCACGGTCAACGATTCCAAGGGCCGCGTCAAGCGCTACCTCGAGGAGCACCACCCGCCATTCCTCGCGCTTTTTGACGACAAGGGCGCCGGAACCAGGGCGTACGATGTTCCCGCCACGTCCTTTATTGTGGTGGTGAACCGGGCGGGAGTTGTCGTCTACACCGGCTCGGGGGCGGAGCAGGACCTGGTTTCTGCCGTCAAGAAGGCCTTTCCGGGCAGGTAACCCCTCCCGTGGAACGCGGTGCGACACGGTGAGCGCAAGGGTTATAGGAAGAATACATCGCGGGATTGGGCCGCACGGATGCTCGTAAGCTGTTAGTAAATATGAGATTAACACTCTGTATGTGATCCAGGGCACAAGGATTGCTTGATCGAGAGCCTGGAGGCGTTCGGTCGGAATTTCGGCCTCAGCCTTCAGGCCAACACAATCCAAGCTGAGTCGGGTGCAGGAGTTCACTCTCTTGACCCGGTTTCCGCCGACGGTTATCTTGGCCCGACGTATCAGAAGACAGAGCCCTCACCTGTGGTTTGAGGGCGACCCGGCAACACCGGGAGAGCGGCGGGAAATTTTTCCGCTCTTTCGATGCTCACCCGTGGTGCGCCCCGGGAGCGGGCAGTGCGATTTTGTGCGCGTTTCAGGCAAGAATCCTCAGCAACTGTAGCATGGCAGTCAGTCTGTTCTCTACCTCAAGGGGGAGTACGTAATGAGTAAGCTCTATCGTTCGTTGCTGTGGTCCGGGCTCGTGGTCGCCGGTGTCGCAGCGTGTGGCGATGATCTCACGATCACGCCGCCGCCGCCGCCGCCCGCCCCGACCGTCCGCAGCGTCAGCGTCGCGCCGA
>JANNGX010000297.1:0-11787 GCA_031404115.1 Gemmatimonadales bacterium
CTCCTGATGGCGAGTGGCCTGAAGGGATTGCCCCGCCGGACCGGCGCGGGATTCACCTGTCACCCCGCCCATATTCTGGTGGCGGAGCACCCTCGTTCGATCACCAACGACGTCGGCCATCCCAAGAGTTTTTTCGTGGACCGCGCCGAAGCCGAAGGATATGTGCTGGAAACCTGCATGTACTTTCCCTTCGTCACCGCCAAGAACATGACCGGATTCGGGGCCGGCCACAGCGCCTTCATGCAGGCGTTCCCGCGGCTCCAGATGATCCTGGTACTGGCGTGCGACAAGGCGATTCCGGAGAACCGGATCGCCATCGACAAGCGCGGCGGGCCGGTGGTGCACTACCATTTTACCGATCAGGTCATCGAATCGATGGTGCGGGCCACCCGGGCCGCCTCGCGCATTTTCTTTGCCGCGGGCGCCACTCGGGTGCATGCGCCCTCGGCGGATCCGCCGCTGCTCACGGCCCATGAGGCCGGCCGGGTCGATGAGCGCATCGACGCGCGCCATTTCCGGACCGGGACGATCTCCATCTCGGCGGCGCATCTCATGGGAGGGGCCGGCATGGGGCGCGATGCCACCGACTCGGTAACCGACGGGAAGGGACGAGTGCACGGGCGGCCCTGGCTCCGCGTGGCGGACGCCAGCCTCTTTCCCGATTCACTCGAGATCAACCCGTACCTCACGATCATGGCCCTGGCAGACCGGGTGGCCGAAGACGTCATCGAGGACATGGCCCGATGAAAATGACCGGTGGCGCGATCGTCGTGCGGGCGCTCGCCGACGAAGGGATCCGGCTGGCATTCGGCATCCCTGGGACCCACAATATCGAGCTCTACGACGCATTCGGGGACTCCGATCTGGTGCGGCCGGTCCTCGTCACCGACGAGCAGAGCGCGGGATTCATGGCGGACGGGCTTTGGCGCGCATCGGGTCAGCTGGGTTGCGTGAATATCGTGCCGGGAGCGGGCCTCACCCACGCGCTCTCCGGCATCGCCGAGGCCTTCATGGACGGCGTGCCCATGCTGGTGCTCGGCTGCGGCATCCGCCGGAGGACTGCGCACGCCTACCAGCTCCACGACATAAACCAGCTCGCGATCGCGGCGCCGGTGGTGAAGGCCACGTTCCGGCCCGAGAGCGGCGCCGAGCTCTATCCGGTCATTCGCGAAGCTTGCACCCTTGCCAGGAGCGGCACCCCGGGCCCCGTGATGGTCGAGGTGTCCATCGATCTCTACCTGACGAAGCATGAGGTCGAGTCCGGCGCATGGGGCCCTCCCCCCACACCGGCGGTCCCCATGGCCGGGCGGGAACAGATCGCGCGGGCGGCGGCCTTGCTCTCCTCGCACGGCGTCAAGCCGCTGCTGTACGCCGGCCTTGGCGCGCAGGGGGCCGCCGCCGAGCTGCTGGCGCTGGCCGAGCGGCTCGAGGCACCGGTGGCAACGACCATTCAGGGCAAGGGCGTCTTTCCCGAATCGCATCCGCTGTTTCTCTGGAACGGACTCGGCGCCTCGGCGCCTCCGTTCGTGCGAGACATCGCGGAACAGCGGGACATCACCCTCGCGATCGGCTGCCGATTCAGCGAGGTGGGCACCGGAAGCTACGGATTCACCCCCCCGGGCCCGCTGATTCACGTGGACATCAACAGTGAGGTCCTGAATCGGAACTTCCCTGCCGAGCTGGCCGTCGCCGCCGACGCCAGGGGGTTCCTGGTCGAATTGCTGAACGAGTTGAGCGGGCAGTACACCGTCCGCACGGTGGTGCCGCCCGATCCCGCGCTTCGGAGGCGAATCCGCGAGGGACACGAGGCGGTGAGAAAAGAGTGGATCGAACAGCGCAGCGCGGATCGGGTCACTCCGTTCGTGCTGCTCGATGCGCTTCAGAACGAGTTTGGGCAGGAAACCATCTTCACCGCCGACAGCGGGAACGGGACGTTCCTCGCCATGGAATGCCTCAGGCTCGAGCGTCCGGGCCGGTTCCTGGCGCCGGTGGACTATTCCTGCATGGGATACTCGGTTCCGGCGGCGATCGGCGCCGGGCTCGGCAAGCCCGGCGCACCGGTCATTGCGCTGGCCGGAGACGGGGCCTTTCTCATGACCGGCCTGGAGCTCCTCACCGCCGCCAACCAGAATGTCCCGCTGGCGGTGTTTGTCCTTCGCGACAGGGAGCTGGCGCAGATCGCCCAGTTCCAGTCCACCGCGTTCAACCGCACCGTCGCCAGCCGACTGCCCGACTACCACCTGGGCAGCATCGCCGAAGCAGTCGGCGTGGAATGGCTGTCGCTGGACACTGACGCGGAGGTGCTCGAGGTGGTGCGCGCGGCGCGGGCTGTAGTGCTGGCGGGTCGGCCGGTCCTGGTGGACGTGGCCATCGACTATTCGAACAAGACCTGGTTCACTCGCGGGGTGGTAAAGACCATGCTGCACCGCCTCCCCTGGCCCGACCGGATCAGGTTCCTGGGCCGGGCAATCGGGCGCCGGCTCCTCGGGGGCTAACCGGGTCAGCTCCGGAACATCCCGATCCCCTCGGTCAGCTTCACCGCCGCGTTGGCGAGCTGCTGGGCCGACGCGGTGATCTCCTCGGTCGAGGCGTTGAGCTCCTGGGTCGAAGCCGCGATCTGCTCCGCGGCCGCGGCGAAGTCCTCGGTACCAGTGGCCAGCTCCCGGGTCCGCCCCGCGATGCCGTCGACCAGCCCCCGCACCTCGTTGGCCGCGGCCGACACGTGTCGGGTCCACGCGTCCACGGCGTCGGCCTCCTCGGACACCAGGCGCAATCCCTCCACCGCTTCGCGAGCCGCATCGCGCGCGGCGAGCCCCCCGGCGCCCAGGCGAAGCAACCGGGCGCGCGCGGTGCCCACTCGCCCCGCGATGGTCCGCACCCGATCGTGGGTCGCGGTGGCCGCGAGCGTCGCCTGACCGGACAGTTTTCGGACCTCGTCGGCCACCGTAGCGAAACCGCGGCCTTCGCTTCCAGCCCGGGCCGCCTCGATCGACGCGTTGAGCGCCAGGATTCGGGTTTGCTTGGCGACCGTCCGGGCCTGATCGACAAAGCGCTCCAGTTCCTCAGACGCCTCGGCCAGCGCCTCGGCCTCCGCCGTTCCGAGCTCGACCTCTTCGGTCAGCCGGTCGAGCGCCTCGACGCTTGCGTCGAGCCTGAACCGGTGCCCGCGGGCCAGAGCGGCCAGCGCGGCGTTCCGGTCCACCGCACTCAAGGCGCCGCTCGCCACGCTCTCCGCGATGGCCAGGATGCGCGCCGCATCGTCCGCGACCGCTCGCACCAGCCCCGCCTGCGCGATGGCGCGGTCGGTGAGGTCCGAGGTGGTTCCGGCCACCTCCTCGGTGGAGGACACCATCTGTTGGGTGGCGGAGGAGATCTCTTCCGCCAGGGCGGCGGAGTCCGTGGCGGAGGCGCGGAGAGCGCCCACCAGGCGGCTCAGCTCGCGTACCATCCGATTGATTCCATCGGTTACCGCGCCCCCGCCGACCCGGCGGATGTCCTCGCCGGACACCTGCAGATCACCGTCCGCCACCCGCAGGGTAATTGCGGTGACGGCGCCCAGCGGCAGGATGATGGCCCGCTCGAGCCAGGAGAGCGCAATCCAGAGGATTAGGAAGCAGAGCAGGGCAAAGGCGCCCAGCTTGTAGGGCAGCGGCCACTCGAGGTCGCCGGACAGGAAGACCCATACTACCACCGTCAAGGCGACGGTGGCGATCGCCCCGCCGGTCTGGACCGCCCGGCTCAAGGGATTCCGAAAGAGAGCCATTGAGGAATGGATATTAAGTTACCACCATGAGCGAACACCATCCCGACCACGAATACCGCCCCGACGCCGTCGAGGCGAAGTGGCAGGCCCGCTGGGTCGAGCGACACACCAACGAGCCCGATCTCGACCGGGCCTCCCGGCCGTTCTACAACCTCATGATGTTCCCCTACCCGTCGGCCGAAGGGCTGCACGTCGGCAACTGCTTTGCTTTCACGGGTGCGGACGTGTACGGGCGTTTCAAGCGGCTCACCGGCCACACGGTGTTCGAGCCGATGGGGTTCGATGCGTTCGGCATCCACAGCGAGAACTTCGCGATCAAGCTCGGCATCCACCCTGCCGAGCTCATCCCGCGCAACATCGCCAACTTCCGGCGCCAGCTCACTCGTTTGGGCGGCATGTTCGATTGGCGGCACTCGCTCGCCACCACCGATCCGGCCTACTACAAGTGGACCCAGTGGCTGTTCTTGCAGCTCTATCAGGCGGGGAAAGCCTACAAGAAGAAAGCCGCCGTTAACTGGTGCCCGAACGACAAGACGGTGCTGGCCAACGAGCAGGTAGTCAACGGCGCCTGTGAGCGGTGCGGAACGGTGGTCGAGCAGCGGCTCCTCGAGCAGTGGTTCTTCCGGATCACCGAGTACGCGGGCCGGCTGCTGGCCAATCTGGACGATGCCTCAAAGATGGATTGGTCGCCCTCGACCACGATCGCGCAGCGCAACTGGATCGGGAGAAGCGAAGGCGCGGAAATCGACTTCGCCAGCGAGGCCGGTCCCATCCGGGTGTTCACCACACGGCCGGACACTCTTTTCGGGGCAACCTTCCTGGTGCTGGCCCCGGAACACCCCCTGGTGGCGGGTCTCACCACACCGGCCCAGCAGGGAGCCGTCGGTGAGTACCTGCGCGCCGCGCAGGCCAAGGGGGTCGTGGCCCGCAAGGTAGGAGACAAGGAAAAAACCGGGGTCAACACCGGAGGGAAAGCGACGAATCCGGCCACCGGCGAGCAGATCCCGGTCTGGATCGCCGACTACGTGCTCATGGAATACGGCACCGGCGCCATCATGGCGGTTCCCGGCCACGACGAGCGCGACTTCGCCTTCGCCGGAAAGTACCGGCTGCCGATCGTCCGGGTGCTGGCGCGCGAAGGAGAGCCGGCCGACGCGCCGCTCACCGAAGCCGCCTCCGAGACCGAGGGATCGAGCCTGGTCAATTCGGGGCCGTTCACCGGCCTGCCGGCGCCCGAGGGGGCCAAGGCCATCGTGGCATGGCTGGAGCAGGAGGCCAAGGGCAGGGGGCTGGTTCAGTACCGCCTCCACGACTGGTGCATCTCGCGCCAGCGCTACTGGGGTCCGCCAATCCCGATCATCTACTGCGACCGTTGTGGCCCGGTGCCGGTACCGGAGCGGGAGCTTCCCGTGATGCTCCCGGAAATCGAGGATTTCCGCCCGGACGACTCGGGGATTTCCCCCCTCGCGCGCCACAAGGAGTGGTACGAGGTTCCCTGCCCGACCTGCGGACAGGCGGCACACCGGGAAACCGATGTCTCCGACACCTTCCTGGACTCGGCGTGGTACTACCTCCGCTACCCCTCCACCGAGTTCGAGGACCGGGCCTACGACGCCGGCCGGGTGGCGCGATGGACGCCGGTAGCGAGCTACATCGGGGGCAACGAGCACGCCGTGCTCCACCTGCTTTACAGCCGGTTCATTGCGATGGTGCTTCACGACCGCGGCCAGCTCCCCTTCGAGGAGCCGTTCCGGAAGTTCCGGGCCCACGGCCACATCGTGAAGGACGGGACCAAGATGTCCAAATCGAAGGGCAACATCGTCGTACCCGATCAGTACATCGCGCGCTGGGGGGCCGACACCTTCCGGATGTACCTGATGTTCCTGGGCCCCTTCGAAGAAGGCGGCGATTTCCGCGACGAGGGAATGAGCGGCCCGCGCCGATTCCTGGACAAGGTGTGGGACCTGGTGGCCCAGTGCGACCGGCGGACCCTCACCGGCGTCGAGCTGCAACAGAGCATCGTCGTCAAGTGGAACCAGACCAGGAAAAAGGTGACGGAAGGCCTGGAAAACCTCTCCTACAACACCGCGATTGCGGCGCTGATGGAACTGCTCAACGCCATGCGGGCAGTGAACTGCGGAGAGCGGCAGATGGTCAAGGATATGGTGATCATGCTGGCCCCGTTCGCCCCGCACTTCGCCGAGGAGTGCTGGGAGCGGCTTGGCAACCAGACCTCCGTTTTTGACGCGGAGTGGCCCCAATGGGACGAGGCGCTCACCGTCGAACAGGTGGCGGAAATCCCCGTCCAGGTCAACGGAAAAACCCGCTCCCGGGTTCAGGTTCCCAGAGGGGCCTCGGAGAAGGTCGTGGTGGCGGCGGCCAAGCGCGATCCCTCGGTGACCAGGTTCACCGAGGGCAAGGAGCTGATCAAGGTGGTCTATGTCAAGGACCGACTGCTCAATCTCGTGGTTGGACCGTAAAGGTGGCCAGCATCCCGGCGAGCTGGTGGGGTGCCACATGGCAGTGGAAGAGCCAGATGCCGGGATTGTCCGGCACCATCTCCGCCGTGACCATTTCCATCGTCGTCAGACTCAGGACGTCGGTCCGCATGTGATTGGCCACGACCGTCTGTCCGTGCCAATGCGGCGCGTGCATCTCGAAGTTCGAGTTCGCAAAGACGTACCAACGCACCCGCTCCCCCACCTTCATGGTGAGCCCATTGAGGTGGCCGAGCGAGAATCCGTTCATCGACTCGCGCAGATTGGCGAGGTAATGCGGGTCGGAAAAGGGCACCATGCGCGGGACCTTGGCCGGTGCCTTGGCGTAGGTCGTCACATTGTGCTCGAAATACCAGCTCACGTTTTCGTCGAATTCCAGGAACGCCACGACGAACTCGCGATCCACATCGGTGGGTGAGCCGTCGGCGCGCGCTTTCCCGGCTGCCGTCACGATCATCGGTCCGATCAGACCGGCGTTGACGTCCTGTTCCTCATGCGTGTGCGAGTGGTACATCCAGACCACCGAACTCAGCTCACCGTGGGACGGGCCGGCCCGCTCCGGCACCGGCCAGACGTAGAGGTGGGTGCCGCCTGGCGGCACCCCGTCATCCTTGCTGTTTGCGTCCCCGCTCCCGTCGGCGTACGGCGCCCCCTCCGAATCCTTATTGTAGAACACCCCGTGCGGATGCATGCTGTAGGGGCGGTCGGCCCGGTTCCGGAACATCACGTGAATCGTGTCGCCGACCACCGCGCGAATCAGCGGTCCCAGCATGCCCAGGTGTTCCCATTCGGGCGCCCGGGGCTTGAGCGTCGTAAACGTCGAGTCGGTGTACTCGCGATAGATCGCCTTCCGGTACACCCGGCCGATCGCCTCCGCCTGGGGCGCGAAGAGAAAGCTGTCGACCGGACTGAATGGCCCGCCGGTAATCCGATTGGTACCGCTTGGCGCGTAATCCCAGTCCACATTCTCGGCGGCCACGTAATAGGTCTGGACTTTTCCTCCGCCGTTCCCGCCGGCCGCGCAGCCGGAGGTGAGCATGGCGAAGAGTGCCAGCGCGCGGGTGGTACCGGCGGAGATCAGGGGAGGGGTCATGGAATACCTCGAGGCAATGGGGGTGTTGTGCGGTCGAATCTACCTCCGTCGCAGGGGTTGTCCAGCCGTCGGCTCGCGGGTCATCAGAGCGAGATGGAGATGCCCAGAAGCACGGCCACCGGCTCCAGCAGGTGCTCGAACATCTCGATCGCCCCGTACACCACTCCGACCAGCCCGCCGAGCACCTGGATCTCTGCCGGCGAGAGCTCCCGGCCGCCATCGCCGCGAACCGTGGGATGCTGCGGATCGCCGGTGATGGTGGCGAAGAGACGGCCGTTCACCCGCAGCCCAGCGTTCACCGCCGCGGAGCTTGATTCACCCGCCAGATGGATGAGGTCGGAGCCGATCGCCACGGCAACCTCCACGCGAGCGGTTCCCACGCCGCGGCTGGCCGCGGCATCGATCGAGCCGGTCGCGTGAAAGCGCTGCGAGGGAACGGCGAGATCGAATGTGACACGGGCCGCCTGGCTCGCGCCGATGGCCTGTCCGACGGCGCCGATCGTGAAATCGAGCCGATTCTCCTCGTCGGCCAGGAAGCCGGTGACCCCGAGGACGCCTCCGGTAAAGGTCGGCGTAAGGGTGAAGGCGTAGTCGAGGAACGTCCTTCCGGCGGATACGGCACGGAAGCGGAGACCCACGCCCAGGCCCACCGCGCCCTGTTCGGTGAGATCGGCGTAGCCGGTTTCCTGGCCCGCCAGCGGCTCGTGTGAGCCGGGATCGACCGCGTACAGGATGAAGCGGACGCCGTTCGCGGGGGCGCCGGCGCGGGCCGGATCAGGGACGTAACGATGCGCCGCCGGGTCGTAGACGTAGGTGTGGCCGAGCACCGCTGGACGGATCATCTGGACCGTGAGCGGCCCACCGGCAGGAAGGCTCTGCAACAGCCGGAGGGCGAGCGCGGAGATCCCCGAACCGGCGGCCTCCGGTGACCCCGGTAGGCTCGTCGACGCGCCCAGCTCCGAGGGCATCCGCCCGCCGAGCGCGGCCACGCCGGACATGCCCGCACCGGATACCAGCGCGTTCATCGTGGCGTTGGCGCGGCCGGCAGCCGCGACATCGAAACTCTCGCCCGAGGGTGCGCTGATCCGCGAATCGGCGCAGCCGGCCAGCAGGCCTGCCGCGACGAGCAGCGCGGTGTGGCATTTCGAATGGATCCGCATAGTGTCGTTCCTTTCCGTGTTCATAGTTCCTCCTTCTCTCCGGATTTCTTCCATGCCTGCAACCGATCCTGCTGCTCGCGGGTCAGCGCATTCTTGATCCGGATGAGCAACTGCAGCTGTTTCCGCTTCATCTCACGCTCGAGACCGAGAACCCTGTCGGCCTGGGCCAGCGATGCAGCCTCGTCGACGCGAGTCGCCTCCATTGCCTTGACCAGTTCTCCATGTCGCTCTGCCATCTGGAGCTGGAGGTCCAGGATGTCCCCCTGCGCCTCTTTGATGGCGTTGATGATCGTGGTCCGCTGGGCCGGCTGCAGCCCGAGTTCCTGCGCGTGTTTCAGGACCAGCTGGGGGTCGAACAACAACCTCGCCAGCGGGTCATCCCCCGCCTTGGGCGTCTGGGCCTGCACGACCCCTATCCCCAGCGCGATAGCAAGAAATATGACAGCAAGCGAGCGTCTCATGATCGGGGACTCCTTGGGAGTACCGGTGGACCCAGCGCACTGCCGGGATCGAGTGCCCGGAGCGGCGATCCGGCGGGCGCTTCGCCGAGTCTCGGAACCGGGGAAAACAGGCCCGGCATGGAGGCCGGGAGCAGGAAATCGGTAGCGCTGCGCCAAGCCATGACCTCGCGGGCCAGTTCGAGATCCCGGGCCGGTTCGGCACGGCCACGAGTGCGAATGGCGAGCACCAGCAGGGCAAGGGCGCCCCCGAGCGCGAGCAGACCCGAAACCACCCTGCGCCGGCGTGGCGGGCCCCCTGCGCGGCCCGCCACCACCCGGCCGAACAGTGGAGCCTCGGCGCGTTCCGAGGCGCGGGAGGCTTGAAAGGCTTCGTGCAACCGATGTTCATCGTTCATGCCAACTCCTCCCCCGCAAGCATCGCTCGCAATCGCGTCTTGCCTCGTTCGTAGTGCGTCCGTGCGGTACCTACCGGCATACCGAGCACCTCCGCCGCCTCCTGGACGCTCAGTTCCTGATAGAACACCAGATGCAGGACCTCCCGCTGCCGCGTCGACAGCCGGGCCAGCGCGTTCTTCAGGCGGGCCGCCGTTTCGCCCGCCACGACGCCGCCGGGGTCAGTCCGCTGGTCCCCGGCACTACCGCTCCGTTCGAACCAGCGCTGCAGCCGGACCAGCCGCAGCCAGCCTTTGCGCCGTTCTTCTAGCGCGGTGCGCCGGATCACTCCAAAGAGCCAGGTCCGAAAGCTGGAGCGTCCCTCGAACCGAGCCTTTCCGTCGATGATACGGAAGTACGCGGCGTGTAGCGCGTCCTCGGCCTCCTCGCGGCGCCCGGACGAGCAGCGGAGCGCCCACGCAAAGGCGTCGGGATGCATCCGTGCAAGCTCAGCTTCGAGTTCGTCGCGATTCATCAGCACCCCGGATACCTGATGAGTGTCCCGGGGCCCGTTACCATAGGACACCCCCCGGCCACCACGATATACTACGCCCCATGAACCTCCGACGCGCCACCCTCGCCGATCTTCCCCGCCTGGTACCCCTTTTCGACGGCTACCGGCAGTTCTACGGCCAGCCCACCGACCCGGGGCGCGCCCAGCGGTTCCTCCAGGAGCGCCTGGCCGGCAATGAATCGGTGATCTACCTCGCGGAGGAGAGTGGCACCGCCCTCGGATTCGTGCAGCTCTACCCGTCGTTCTGGTCGGTGGCCGCGTGCCGGTCCTGGATCCTCAACGACCTCTACGTGAGTCCTGCTCACCGGCGCACCGGGGCGGGTCAGGCCCTGATGGACCGTGCCCGCGCCCACGCGCAGGAAACCGGCGCGGGGGGTCTCTCCCTCGCCACCCAGCGCAGCAATCTCCCCGCGCAGCGGCTCTACGAATCCTCGGGCTGGAAGCGCGACGAGGACTTTTTTCATTACCAGCTCTCCCTCTAGGCGAGCCAGGCTCCACCAGCTCCCCACCCTTTACTCCGAGCGCCATGCCCGAAGTCGCAGCCTCTCCTCGCTTTCGCACGCTGGCCCAGGTCGCCGGTCCCCTTCTGTTCGGACTCGTGCTGGTCCTCGGCCCGCAGGAATTGTCCCCCGAGGGCCGGCGAACGCTCGCCATCGCGGCATGGATGATCACCTGGTGGATCACTGAGTGCGTACCCATCCTGGCCACCTCGCTGCTTCCGCTGGCGCTGTTTCCCCTACTCGGCGTGGCATCGTCGAAAGATGCGGCGGCGCCCTACGCCAACGACCTCGTGTTCCTCTTCATGGCGGGGTTTCTGCTTGCCGCGGCACTGGAGCACTGGGAAAGCCACGCGCGCGTGGCCTACCGGATGGTGCTCACTATCGGCCTTTCGGGACGCCGGGTCGTGCTCGGCGTGATGCTGGCGACCGGGTTCATCTCGATGTGGATCTCGAACACTGCCACGGCCGCCATGATGTATCCGATTGCCATGGCCATCGGCGCGCTCTTCACCTCCGACCGGGACGGAAACAACACCCGGACCGCGTTGATGCTCGGCGTAGCCTACGCCGCCTCGATCGGCGGGATGGCCACGCTCATTGGTACGCCGCCGAACCTGGTGGTAGCCGGCGCGATCCGTGAGCTGACCGGCACCAGCATCAGCTTCGTGGATTTCATGGCTCTGGGCCTCCCGATCACTCTGCTGCTGCTGCCGATCTGCTGGGTGATCCTGGTGTACATCTCGTTCCCCGCCCGCGCGGCGCGCATCGAGGGGGACGCCGACGACATGCTCCGGAGCCGCCTGGCAGGGCTGGGACCGATTCGCGGCGGCGAGGCTCGAGTCCTGGTCATCTTCTTTCTGACCGCCCTCGGCTGGTTTCTACGGGAGCGGAAGGAGTTCGGCGGGTTCACCGTGCCCGGTCTGGTCGACCTGTTCCCCCGAATCTCCGACGCGTCGATCGGCGTCACGGCGGCGGTGGTGCTCTTCGTGGTGCAGGGTGTGGCCAGGGACGGCCAGCGCCGGCCGCTGCTCACCTGGACCGAGGCGAAACGGATTCCGTGGGACGTCCTGGTGTTCTTCGGCGGCGGACTGACCCTGGCCCAGGCGATCGAGGCGCACGGCATCACCACCTGGATGGGCGCCAGCCTGGACCAGCTGAGCGGACTACCGCCGGTGGTGATCTTTCTCGGGTTGGCGGCCACCGTCGTGATCCTGAGCGAGCTGGCCTCGAACCTGGCCGTCGCGGCCATGGCCATGCCGATTGCCGCGGCCCTCGGCGCTTCGGTCGGCCAACCGCCGGTTGTCATGATGCTGGTGGCGGGATTCGCGGCCTCGATCGGATTCGCGCTCCCGGTGGCGACGCCACC
>JANNGX010000298.1:0-10029 GCA_031404115.1 Gemmatimonadales bacterium
GCCGATGACCGCGTCGACATCGGCGCCGACATACATGTTCTGCGACATCACCGACACCCGGCCGCCGGCATCGCGATCGGTGGCCCCGACCGAGAGATCGGGGGGCGGGGCGGGCGTATCGGGAGCGGTGATGCTGGTATCGGAGCAGGCCGCGACGACGGCGAGGCCCAGCAGCAGCAAGGGACGGAACCGGCGTTTCATGGGGCGCTCCTGCGAGGAGTGGGAACAATGTCACTCGCAGGAACACTGGGACTCCGGGGTCAAGCGGCAGTCAAGCGACTGCCGCGCTTCGCGTCTGCCTCACCTGCCGACGAGGAACCGCTTCACGCCCCCGACCGCGAGCACCAGGCCGGACACCAGCGAGAGATAGAACCCCGGCCCGAAGCCGAATACGTCGCCCATTCCCGACTTGCCCGCGCCCGTCTTGCCTATCGCGCTGGTGCCGGACCAGAGGGCGTACAACAGCACGGCCAGCGGCAACACGAGCAGCAGCCAGCTGCGGCGGTCGCGCCAGACGTAGGGGACTCCGAAGCCCAGATAGGCCACAATCAGCCCAAGCTTGACGCCGCTCCCGCCGCCGATCATGCTCAGCAGGCTGGCCAGCTCGAAGAGCGGCTTGCCCTGCGACTCGCCGAAGAACTTGAGGGAGATGGCGTTGAAGACCAGGGTGCCGAGCAGGTAGACGACGTAGGCAACCAGCAGGTTCCGGCCATAGAAGGACACGATGGAGCTTCCGCCCGCGGCCGCCCCTCCCTTGGCGATGCCACTGCCGATTTCTCCGACGATGCTGCCCAGTTTCCCGGTGAGCTCGGCGGTCTTTTCCCGCATCAGGACATCATCCCCGACCAGGGTGACCGCCTGGGTGCGCCCCTCGGCCAGGACCACTTCCACCGTCTTGCCCACGACGGGGGCGGCGTCGCTCTTCCACATGGTGATGAGGAACGGGTACTGCTGACCGTCCGACGTGATGAGCCCGGAGCCATCATTGCCGTTGTATTGCAGGATCCTGCCACGCATGATGCCATCCTTTGGGAAGGGAGCCCTCGACACACGGCATTGCGCGAAACCCGGGGAAATACCGTCATGGGGGCGGGCGGTAGGTCGGTAGGTCGGTAGGGGATAAGTTTACCGACTTACCGACCTACCGGAGCCTCCAATGATCCACGAGAGCATCATCGAAACCATCGGCAACACCCCGATCGTGCGCATCAACCGTCTCGCGCCGGCGGGGGTTCGTATGTACGTGAAGCTCGAGGCTTTCAACCCCATGTCCTCGGTGAAGGACCGGCTGGCGTGGGCCATCATCCATGACGCCGAGGTGAAGGGGGAGCTCAAGCCGGGCCAGACGGTGATCGAGGCCACGTCGGGGAACACCGGGATCGCGCTGGCCATGGTCTGCGCCGCGCGAGGCTATCCCTTCGTTGCCGTGATGGCGGATTCCTTCTCGGTGGAGCGCCGCAAGCTGATGAAGTTTCTGGGCGCCACGGTGCTGCTGAGCCCGGCGGCGCTGCGCGCATCGGGCATGGTCAAGCAGGCGGAAGAGCTAGCCCGGAAGCACGGCTGGTTTCTGGCCCGTCAATTCGAGAACGAGGCCAACCCGGCCTACCACCGCCAGACCACCGGACCGGAGATCCTCCGGGACTTTGCCGACCACCGGCTGGACTATTTCGTTTCCGGCTACGGGACCGGCGGCACCGTCACGGGCGCGGGGCAGGTGCTCAAGGCGGCGCGGCCGGGGATCCAGGTCATCGTGGCGGAGCCCGAGGCGGCGGCGCTCCTGGGCGGGAAAGAATGGTCTCCCCACAAGCTCCAGGGGTGGACCCCCGACTTCATTCCCCAGGTGCTGGACCGGAGCGTGATCGACCGGGTGATCACGGTGACCGATGCGGAATCGATTGAGTGCTCCCGGAACCTGGCGAAGCAGGAGGGAATCTTCTGCGGCATTTCCAGCGGCGGCACCTTCGCGGCGGCGCTCAAGGTGGCGGCGCAGGCGGAGCCGGGGAGCCATATCCTCGCGATACTGCCCGACACCGGTGAGCGGTATTTGTCGACGGTGCTGTTCGAGGGGATTACGGAGGCGTCCGATGAAGTTCCGAGCGTGTGAACGCCGCCCACAGACTGAACGGTTGACACAAAACAGGAACTGCAGCCCACAGATTTGTATTAGTTGACCACAATTTGTGACTGTGGCCATTGCTACTCTCGATGGGAATCTGTGACATCTGTGGAATCTGTGGGTCTGCTGTCGCCGAGCGTTCCTCCGACACCGAGCTGGTGACCGCGATCTCCTCGGGCTCGGCGCCGATCAGTTTGGCGAAGGCGGCCTTGGCCAGCCCCACCTCCGACATCCCCGCATCCCAGTCCATCCCGGGGCGGTTCCATGAATCGAGGAACTCGTCCGCGGATCTGCGCGCGGCAGGCGGCCAGGTCGTACGCGGGCGTCGGGGGCGGGGCGATGGATGGCGCTCCTGGTTGGGGGCGGGCCGGGCGGGCTAGCGTCTCAGCTTCGTCCCCGGCGCCGAGGTCGTCGTCAGGTGCCACGTCACCGTAAAAGTCCCGGTTGTCCCGTTGACGGAGTCGGTGTCGGGATGGGGAATGGTGTTCGACCCGGTGAGCACCGCGAGGTCGCGGACCGACGGGAGCTCGTGCCCGCCGATGACCACCTGATTCACAGCGAAGTCGGCGGGGGCGGACGGAGCGGTGGCCGTGGCGGGGGTCGGACACGCCACCATGATCTGGAAGGTACCCGCGCCGGGCGTCACATGGTCGGGTTGGACCACGATCTTCAGCACTCCCGGGCCGCTGATGGTGCCGGTTTCCACCTGAGGTGACGGGCTGCCGATCAGCTTCGAGGTGTTGATCCAGGTGCCGCTGCAGGTGGCCTTGTCCCTGACCACCGTGACCACGACCGAGTCCGCCAAGAAGCCGGTGACGGTGCTGGTGGAGACGTCGAGGCGGTTTTTCCAGGAGATGGTGCCACTGTAGTTGTAGTAGCGGCCGACCTGGGCGTTCCCGGCGCCGACGGGCGCCAGCAGGAACAGGGCGGCGAGCACTCCGTTGCGTGTCCTAGGGCGATGCGCGCTCATGGCGTCAGCCTCATCGCGGCCCCGCGATCGACGATGATCGGCAGGCTCCGGGTCCGGAGCTGCTCATTCAGCGCCGCCAGGTCGGCCGTCATCAGACCGTCCAGCGCCCGCAAGTGGGTCCGCAACTGTTCCGCGAGAATTGTCTGCACTTCGAGGTGTTGATCGGTCGGTTTGAAGTCCCCGATCGACATGCCATTGGCCAGATAACCGATCCGGGAAATCAGCTTCGACCCGAACCGCACGCCGTCCTGTCCCGCGCCGGTCAGCCGCAGATCGACCAGGTTCATTTCCAGGTCCATGAGCTTCTGGTTCATCGTCGTTGCGGCCCGTTGCATCGCGGTGTCGGTGGTCAGCCGGGGGAGCGCCTCCAGTTGCGCCCGGGCCTGCTCGATCCGGCTCACCGCGGCCGCCGCGGTGTTGAGCTCGTCGCGCAGGGCACTCACGGCCCCGGTCTGGGCCGCGATGTCCGCCTCGGTCCCCGCCGAGTTGGGATCCTTCCGCACCACCAGCTGCTGGGTTCGGGACGCGCCGTCCACCGTGAGCCGGACGGTGTAGGTGCCGGGAGGATGCAGGATGGTGAGCCGGGCGGTCCCGGGGGCCACGCGGCCGTCGGCGCCGGCCGCGATGTGCGGCGCGTACATCGGACTGGTGAGGAGGCGCACCTCCGCGCTGGCGGTGCCGCGGAGATCCCAGTGCACCCGATTGAGCCCCGCGGCGTTGGGGCCGGTGAGCGTGCGGACCACCTGCCCCCCGGCGTCGAGAATCTGCACCACCGGCGCCGCGGTGGCCGGAGCAGCCAGGAAGTAGTTGATCGATGCGCCGTATTCCGGGTCGGACCCGGCGGTCGGGTCGTCGTAGGTCGTGGACGGCGCGGTGATGGGGCGGAACCGGTAGGCCGGCCGGGGCGCGAAGAGATGGACGCCCCCGGCCAGGACCTCGTCGGTGAGCTGCTGGAGCGGCGTGATGTCGTCGAGAATCCAGAAGCCCCGCCCGTACGTGGAGATCACCAGGTCGTTGAAATGCGGCTGCACCACGATGCCCGATACCGGCGCATGCGGCAGGTTTGCCTGGAGCGGCAGCCAGCGCTCGCCGGCGTTGAACGAGACGTAGATGGCGTTCTCGGTGCCGAGGTAGAGCAGACCCCGGCGCACCGGGTCTTCGTGGATCACCTTGGCGTAGCTGAGCATGCTCCTGGGAATGCCGTTCACGATCAGCCGCCAGGTCTTGCCATAGTCGGTGGTCTGGTAGACCCAGGGGTCGCGGTTGTTCTCCTGGTGCGCATCGACGGTCAGCCATGCGGTCGCGGCGTCCCACCGCGATGGCGCGATGCTGCGCACCGATCCCCAGGCCGGGAGCATCGGAAGATTCCTGGTGAGGTTGGTCCAGGTGGCGCCGGCGTCGCGGGTGAGTTGTACCTGCCCGTCGTTGGTTCCCACCCAGATCATCCCCTTTTCCACCGGCGATTCGGTGATGCCGAAGACGACGCCGGCGTACTCGACGCCGATGTTGTCGGGCGTCAGGCCGCCGGAGCTTCCCTGGCGGGTCTTGTCGTTGAGCGTGAGGTCGGGGCTGATGACCTGCCAGCTCTGGCCGCCGTCCCGGGTGCGGTGCACATGCTGGCTCCCGACGTAAATGGTGTTGTGGTCGTGGGGCGAGATGTGCAGCGGCGCGTCCCACACGAACCGATAGCGCACCCCTTCCGCCGGCCCGTTGGACTGGTGGGGCCACACCTCCACGTTCCGGAACTGCCGGCGCGCCTCCTCGAACCGGACCACGATCCCGCCCACGTTGCCCGACCCGGATGCGGTGGACCAGACGATGTTGGGGTCGGTGGGATCGGGGGTGGCCCAGCCGCTTTCGCCGCCTCCCACCGAGTGCCACATCCCCCGGCTGATGCCGGCGCTCCGGCCTCCCGGCACCCGGCTGTTGCTGGGGCCGCGGTAGCTGGGCTCGTCCTGCTTGTTGCCGAGCACGTTGTACGGAATCGCGTTGTCAACGGTGACGTGGTAGATCTGCGCATTGGTCAGCCGCTGGCGGAACCAGGTGCGGCCGCGGTTCTCCGACATCGACAGCCCCTGGTCGTGCGCGACGATCATGCGGTCGGCATTGCCCGGGTCGATCCAGATATCGTGATGGTCGCCGCCGGGGCCGCGATCTCCCCCCTGGACCACGAGGGTGTTCCCGCCGTCGATCGTCTTCGAGAAGGAGGCGGTGAGAAAATACGCTTCGTCTTCGTCGCCGGGCGATACGGCCATGCGGGAGTAGTAGTGGGCCCGCCCCATGACATTGCGGTCCCGGTTGATCAGCGCCCAGCGCCGGCCGCCGTCTTCCGAACGCCAGAGCTGGCCGTTGCCGGTCGGCTGGCCTTCCCAGGGGATGCCATCTCCGGTTTCGATCATCGCGAAGACCCGTTGCGGATTCGAGGCCGCAATGGCCACGGCCACCTTGCCGACCGGACCCGCCGGGAGCCCGTTGCCGACCAGGCGAGTCCAGGTGGCGCCGCCGTCCCGGGACACGAAGAGACCACTGCCAGGCCCCCCGGAGCGCCGGCCCCAGGTGTGAATCTCGAACTGCCACATGCCGGCGAAGAGGACGGCGGGGTTCGAGGGATCCATGGCGAGATCGGAACAACCGGTGTGCTCATCCACGAAGAGCGTTCGGGTCCAGGTGGCGCCGCCGTCGGTGGTGCGATAGACGCCGCGCTCGGGTTGGGGCCCGTAGGAGTGGCCCAGGGCGCAGACCACCACGACGTCGGGGTTCTTCGGATGGATGATGGTGCGGGGGAGCCGGCCGGTCCGTTCGAGCCCCATCAGTTTCCAGGTTGCCCCGGCGTCCATCGATTTGTAGGCGCCCTGTCCCACCGAAATATGGCTCCGGATTTTTCCTTCGCCGGTGCCGGCCCACACGATGTTGGGATCGCTCTGGGCGACGGCCAGGGAGCCGATCGATTGCACCGGCTGATCGTCGAAGATGGCGGACCAGTGCACCCCGCCGTCGGTGGTTTTGTAGATCCCCCCGGAGGCAGCGCCGGCGTAGTAGATCCGGGTGTTGCCGGGGATGCCGGCCACCGCGCTGAACCGATTCCCCTCGGGACCGATGAACCGCCAGCGGAGCGAGTCCAGGACCTGGGCGCCGAGTCGCGGCGGCTGTTGTGCGACGCCGGGGCCGGTGGAGGGCGCCAGCCCCAGGATGATGAAAGTGAGAGCGAATCGCGCGAACGTACGCATGGGCGCTCCGGATCGTGTGTCGGGGTCCAACCAAGCTAGCTTCGGCACGGTACCTGCAACAATCTGCTCTCGCAATCGTAGTTGCTCTCGCAATGATTCTTTCGTAATGACCAGGGAGCTCTGATGGGCAGCTTCTTCTCCTCATTCACGCGGGTTTTCCGCCGCATTGGTTTCCCCGTTTTCATGATCGGGGCCACGCTGGTGGTGGTCGCGGGTCTGGTGACATGGAACCTAACCCGCTCGCGGGTGGCGGGGCCGCTCACCATCTCGTACGGCGCGCTCCTCAACGCCATGCAGCAGCAGCAGGTCGACTCGATTCAAGTCAATCCCGGCACCGACGTGCGGGCCTGGCTGTCGACCAGCGCGAGTGGAGCGAAACAGGTCCGCGTCGTTTATCCAGCAAGCGACGTCTCTCCGCTGGTTACCGCGGCCACCGCCGCCAACGTCGGGGTCAGCTTTCTCGCCCGGCCGCTCGACATGGCGGTCGTGCTGGGCGTCATGGTGTCCCTCGTGGCCCTGCTGCTCATGGGCGTGATGGTTCGCCGACAGTTGGGTGGAGGCGCCATGAGCGGGGACGCCGGGGTCACCGCCGGCACCACCGTCACCTTTCAGGACGTGGCGGGAAATACCGGCGCCATTGCAGATCTCCGGGAGATCGTGGGGTTCCTGAAGGAGCCCCGACGCTTTGCCGCCATGGGCGCTCGCATTCCGAAGGGCCTCCTGCTCGAAGGCCCCCCGGGCACCGGCAAGACCCTGATGGCGCGCGCACTTGCCGGCGAGGCGGGCGTGCCCTGCTTCGTTGCCGCCGGCAGCGACTTCACCGGGACCTATGTCGGCCAGGGTGTGCAGCGGATCAAGGCGCTGTTCAAGAAAGCCCGGAAGGCCGGCGGTGCCGTGATCTTCATCGACGAGATCGACACTCTGGGCGGACGGCGCGGCCGGGAGCAGGGCCACAACGAGGACGACCGGACCCTGAATCAGTTCCTGGTGGAGCTGGACGGATTCGATCCCAGTGTGGGCGTTGTGGTGGTGGGCGCCACCAATCGCGCCGGAGACCTGGACCCTGCCCTGCTCCGCAAGGGCCGTTTCGACCGCAGCGTGGCTGTGGGGCTGCCGACCGTCTCCGAGCGGGCTGACATCATGGCACTGCACGTCCGGGACCGCGGCGTGCCGCTCGATCCCGATGTCGATCTGACACGCCTGGCGCGTCTGATGACCGGCACCAGCGGCGCCGATCTGGCCAGCCTCATCAACGAAGCCGCCATCCTGGCGGTCAAGACCGGCAGCGCCACCGTTGACTGGAGTCACATCGAGGAGGCGCGGGATCGGGTGCTGCTGGGCCGGGCCCAGGAGGGCCTCGCGGTCTCGGGCCACGAGCGCCGGCTGGTGGCGCTGCACGAGGCGGGTCACGCGCTGGCCGGGGTGGTGTTCTGCCCCAGTGATCCGCTCCACAAGGTCACCATCCAGCCCCGCGGCCGCGCCATGGGCGTGGCGTTTTTCCAGCCGGACCACGAAGCCCACGTGCATTCGCGCGCCTACCTCGAGGGCCAGATCCTGAAGGGACTGGGCGGGCGCGCGGCGGAGGAGGTCATGTTCGGCACCGGCAGGATCACCAGCGGCGCTGCCAGCGACCTCCAGCACACTACTCGCGTGGCCAAGCAGATGGTGTACCGGCTGGGGATGGGCACCTCGACGGGGCTCATCACCTTCGACCCCGAGTCCGGCCCGGTGAGCGGCGACACCCATGGCCGCATGGACGCCGACGTCCGCGCCATTCTGGACTCGGCTTATTCCACGGTGCTGGACTGCGTGCGCACCAACCGCGCGGCGCTCGAGGCGCTGGCGGATGCGTTGCTGGAGCGGGAAACGCTGACCGGCGCCGAGGCAATCAAGATCATGAACGGCGCCGGACTGGCATCACCGCAGGCGTAGCTGCGGGACGCCCAACGACCGAAATTCAGGCAGTGCCCTAAAACCGCCCCCCCGCCGGTGTCCTAGATCTCCCCCCTGTGACGTCCCCCTCATTGTCCATTAAAACGAGCTAACCCGGAGTCATGCTCGGGCCACCGCGCCGAAGAATCGGGTTGAAGAAGAGGTGTCACTTACATCGAACGGCCCGCCGGGCCGACCGACCATATCAAGGGAGAGAAGTGCTATGCGACACAGTGGAAAGATCCTGCTTGCGCTCGTCGGCGCCCTCGCGGCGAGCCCGGTGGCGGCGCAGTCGGCCGGAACGGTCGAGCTGGGCGTGTTTGGCCGATGGACGAAGTTCGGGGACGGGGTCAAGTTCGACACCGTCAATCATGGTCCGGAAAAGAATGCGTTCGGCGGGGGACTGCGGCTGGGAGTCTTCCTGGTGCGGAACCTCGCCCTCGAGGTTGACGGCAGCTACAACAAGGCCGATGCGATCGGCCTCGGGAAGGTGCGTTACCTCCCGATCCACGCCGGCCTGACCTACAACATTCCCCTGGGCGGGAGCAGCGCCTTCCTGCTGGGCGGGCGCTTCGTCTACAACAATTACGGCGACGCCGCCAACTTCAACGACAAGGGCATCGGGGCCCTGGCGGGCTTCCGTTTCGGGCCGCTGCGCATCGACGGCACCTTCGACCAGATCCGGACGCAGACCACTGCGCGCGGCCGCTACCACAACTGGGGCGTCCAGGCGGGACTCAGTGCGCTGCTCGGCAATTGCAAGAAGTCGGAAGACGGCGTGACGGTGGCGCCGACCAGCGCGTCGCTCAACCGGGGCGAGCGGGCCAACTTCTCCGCCACGGCGACCCGCTGCGGGAAGAACACCGGCGTCAACTGGACCGCGACCGGCGGCACCATCACCGAGTCGGGCGAGTACACCGCCGGCTCGGCGCCGGGGAGCTACCAGGTCACGGCCACCGAGCCCAAGAGCGGCCTCACCAGCACCGCCGCGGTCATGATCAAGGAGCCGCCGCCCCCGCCGCCGGTCGCACCGCGGGTTACGCTCACCCGCATCGATCTGACCCCCGATCGCGCGCGGCTCAAGATGCTGGAATCCGCGTCGTTCGCGGTGAACGGCATCAACAGCGACGGGACCACCCGGGTGCTCAGCAGCTGCACGCTGACGGCGACCGGCAATCCGACCCGGTCGGGCAACAGCTTCAGCTGGGGCCGGTACGGGACCTACACGGTGACGGCCAATTGTGAGGGCATGAGCGACCAGTCGACGGTCGAAGTGCCGCTCGAGATCGTTATTTTCGGGACCAACTTCGCGTTCAATTCCGACAAGCTCACGCCCGCGGGACGGGATAGCGTGCATGCAGCCGCGGATACACTCAAGAAGTACCCGGAGATCAAGATCCGGCTGGCGGGTCACGCCGACTTCGTCGGGAGCGATGCCTACAACTGCGCCCTCTCCTGGCGGCGGGTCCACGCCGTCCACCACGCCCTCAACAGCCATGGTATCACCGACGATCGGTTCAGCGCGATCGAAGGCTTCGGCGAGGCGTACCCGGTGCCGGACGACCAGGTGCCGCAGGCGTGGAAGGATCTCAACACGCAGCGGCGGGACAAGGGCAAGTGGTGGGACCGCAGGGTCGACATCACGTCGGCCGAGAAGGACTCGGGAATGACCGCGTGCGCGGAGCCGATGATGAAGGGCAAGATGAAGATGTTGTTTGCAGCAGTCTCCGGCACCCAGGGCGCGGCACCCGAAAGGGGGCCGCGCTTTGTCTTGTCGGCCCGCC
>JANNGX010000299.1:0-17111 GCA_031404115.1 Gemmatimonadales bacterium
GGGATGATGCCGCATTGGTGGCAACAGACTTGGTGGTGCTTCCCGCCGGTTTTATGAGCTCGGCCGGTCCCGACGTCGCAGGACTGTTGATCGCCGCGCGCGAGCTGGTCGCCGACGGTTTCACGGTGCTGGCCTACACCAACGACGACCTGATCACCGCGCTCCGGCTCGAGGAGATCGGATGCGCTGCGGTCATGCCGCTCGCCTCCCCGATCGGAAGCGGTCTCGGCCTGCTCAATCCCTTTTCGATCCGAACCATCAAGCGAAGACTGCGGGTTCCGGTAATCGTGGACGCGGGCGTAGGGACCGCCTCCGACGCGTGCCTGGTGATGGAACAGGGCGTGGATGGAATTCTCATGAACACCGCGCTCGCCGAAGCCACCCACCCGGTCGCGATGGCAGAGGCCATGCGCCACGCCACCGATGCCGGCCGGCTCGCGTTCCTCGCGGGCAGGATGCCCCGCCGAGAAGTGGCGGTGCCGTCCTCGCCCACCCGGGGCATGGCGGGTTGAGCGAGGGGTCGTCCCCCGGGCTTCCTCCCCGCGCCGCGGCCTGGCGCGTGCTGCACGACATCCGGCACGCGGTCCCGTTCGACCGCGCGCTGGAGCGCGCGCTGACCGGGCTGCCGGATGCCGACAAGCGCCTGGCCCATGAGCTGGCGGCGGGCGTCCTGCGGCATCGCACCCCCCTCGACCACGCGATCGCCCCCCACGTGGCCGGCGGCGCGAGCGGGGTCCGCGACGATCTGCTCGACATTCTCCGACTCGGCGCCTATCAGCTTCTCTTCCTGGAGCGGGTGCCCCGCCATGCCGCGGTCGATACCGCGGTGACGCTGGGCCGCCGGATCGCGGGCGCCCGGGTGGGGGGATTCATCAACGCCGTGTTGCGGAAGGTGGCGGAGCAGAAGCAGGATTCAGGATCGAGGATTGAGGGTTCCGGGACGGAGCCCGCCACCCCCGCCGCTGACTCCCTCGCGATCGAGTATTCCCACCCGGTCTGGCTGGTGGATCGGTGGCTGGCGCGCTTCGGTCAGGAAGACACTGAGAACCTCCTCAAGGCCAACAATACCCGTCCCTCGCTGGTGATCCAGCCGGCCCGCTGGGCTCGTGACGCGCTGCTCGCCGGTCTTACCCAGCAGGGCATTTCATGGCACCCGGCGCCCTTCGGGGCCGGTCTGGTGATCGCGGACCGGCGGCCCCGGGAGCTGCCGGGCTTCGCATCGGGCTCCTGCTATGTCCAGGATCCCGCGCAGGCGCTGGTGGTCCGTTACTTCGACCTTGCCCCCAGGACCGTTCTCTTCGATGCGTGTGCCGCACCCGGCGGGAAGGCCATCGCGTTTTCGACGCGGGCCGGATTCGTGGCCGCGGGGGACCTTCGACCAGCGCGGGCCCGGAGGCTCCGGGAAAATCTCGAGCGCGCGGCACCCGGGCCGACCGCCGTGCTGGTGGCCGACGCCGAGGCGCCGGCCGTCCGGCCGGTGGATACGGTCCTGCTCGACGCGCCCTGCCTCGGCACCGGCGCGTTCGCCCGTCATCCCGACGCCCGTTGGCGAGTGTCCGAGCCGGCGCTGGCCGAACTGGCCGCCCAGGGGGGTCGGCTGCTCCGGGGACTGGTGGAAACCGTCCGGCCGGGCGGGCTGTTATTTTTCTCCACTTGCTCTCTGGAACCCGAGGAGAACGAAGTGCAGATCGAGGCCTTTCTCGCGAGCGATGCGCGATTCCGCCGCGAACCGTCCTCGACGGTGTCGCCGGAGCTGCTCACGCCCGTGGGCGACCTGATGCTCCTCCCCCAGCGGCATGGCACCGATGGCGCGTATGCGGCCAGACTCCGGCGGGTCCGCTGAGGTGACGCCTGCCGGCGCGTGGCTCCATATCAAGAAGCTGTGGCCCACGACGGTCCGGGGACGCGACCGGCTGCGCATCGGGTTCATCCTTGGCTCCGCGGCGCTGGCCGGATACCTGGTCACCTGCTTTGCCTACCCCGCCCCGCTGATTACCCGGGAGCGTGAGGTGGCCCGGGTGCTGGGCCTTCCCCGCGCCCAGGCGGAAAAGGAGCTGACCCAGCAGGGATTTCGGTCCAAGGTGGAAGACGAGGAGACCGATCCGGTGGTTCCGGCCGGCCATGTCGTCTGGCAGGATCCGCCGCCGGAGACGTCGCTCCCCAGCGGCACGGTGATTCGACTCACGCTGAGCACCGGCCCCGGCCCCGTCACCGTGCCGGACGTGTTTTCCTTCGACCTCGAACAGGCCCGCCAGGTCATCGACGCCGCCGGCCTCCGGATCGGCGGGATCGACTCCATTCCCAGCGCCGCCGAGCCGGGGCTGATCGTCGGCACCCGCCCGGCCATCGGCTCCACCCGGCAGCCGGGGTCGGCGGTGGACCTGCTGGTGAGCAAGGGCCCGGCCGACATTCGGGTGCCCGATGTGATGGGCCTCAAGCAGGAGGAGGCGCGCCAGCGGCTGGAGGCGGCCGGGCTTCGAATCGGCACCGTCACCACGCGGCAGGGGCGGAGGAATCCGCCAGGAATCGTCCTGGAGCAGCGGCCCGGCGCCGGGGTGTTCAGTCCTCATGAAGGCCGTGTCAGTCTGGTCATCAGCAATTGAGCCCGAACCGGGAGCGCCCGTGAATGTCCGCATTGCGCCATCCGTGCTCTCGGCCGATCTGGGCCGGCTCAAGGATCAGCTCGCCGAGATCGAGTCGGGCGGGGCTGAATGGATTCACGTGGACGTGATGGACGGCCGCTTCGTGCCCAACCTGACGTTCGGTGCGCCCCTCATCAAGGCGCTCGGGAAGCTCAGCACGCTTCCGGTGGACGTGCACCTGATGGTGACCGAGCCCGAGAACTACATTGACGACTTTGCCGACTCGGGCGCGGCGGTCTTTACCTTTCATCCCGAGGCCACCATCCACGTGCAGCGCCAGCTGGCGAGAGTACGGGAGCGAGGCATGAAGGCGGGATTGGCGCTCAACCCGGCCACGCCTCTCGGCCTCATCGAGGAGGTCATCGACGACCTCGACCTGGTGCTGGTGATGTCGGTGAACCCCGGCTTCGGCGGCCAGCGTTACATTGCAGCCGCCACCGACAAGATCCGTCGGGTGCGCGGACTCCTGAATGCGCGGGGAAGCGGAGCGGCGCTGGAGGTGGATGGCGGCATTACCACCGCGACGATTCGCGTCGCCTGGCAGGCCGGCGCCGACACCTTCGTGGCGGGCACCGCGATCTTCGGCGAGTCCGATCCGGCGGCCGCGGTGAAGCGACTCAAACAAGCCTGCGCCACAGCGGTCTGAGGAGGAAGCGCATGTCGAAGCAATGGACGATGGTGGGTGCCATCGTGGTGGGGCTCGCGCTCGGCGCCGTGGCACTGGTCAAATTCGGGCCGAAGATCGAAGGCGTGGAGGTCGGCAAACGAGCGCCGAATTTCACGGCCGTCGACATTCAGAAGGGCGATTCAGTGTCGCTCCACCAGGCCACCGACGGCCAGGTCACGCTGCTCAACATCTGGGCCACCTACTGCATCCCCTGCCGCGCCGAAATGCCCGCGATGGAAGCGCTGTACAAGGAGCTGGGTCCCAAGGGCCTCCGCATCATCGCCATCAGCGTCGACGAGGGCAACCCGGCGGACGTGCAGGCATTCGTGAAAGAGTACGGGCTCACGTTTGATGTCCTCCAGGACCGCAGCGGCGACATCCAGCGGGTCTTCCAGACCACCGGCGTGCCGGAGAGCTTCCTGCTGGACAAGCAGGGTGTCATCGTGAAGAAGGTCATCGGCGAGCATCCCTGGAGCTCGAAGTCGAACCAGCGCCTCGTGGCCGATCTGCTCGGTGGCGAATAGTCGCACGCTGGGCATCGAGACGAGCTGCGACGAAACCTCCGCGGCCGTCCTCCGAACCGAGGACGGCCGTCTGGTTGTCGAGAGCCTCGTCATTCTTTCCCAGGATATCCACCGGGTCTTTGGCGGCGTGGTTCCGGAACTGGCCAGCCGTGAGCACCTCCGCACCATCGGTCCGGTCGTCGATCGCGCGCTCGCCGAGGCCGGCATCGGGCCGAGCCAGCTGACCGGCATCGCGGTCACCGCCGGGCCCGGTCTGATCGGCGCGCTGCTGGTGGGCCTCATGTACGCCAAAGGACTGGCCATGGGCCTCGGCAAGCCGCTGATCGGCGTCCATCACCATGAAGGCCACCTGTTCGCCCCGCAGCTGGAACACCCCGACCTCGAGCCGCCGTTCATCGCGCTCCTGGTGAGCGGCGGCCACACCATGCTGCTCGACGTGGCCGCGTGGGGCGACTATCGCCTGCTGGGACAGACCCTCGACGACGCGGCGGGAGAGGCCTTCGACAAGGTGGGTACGCTGCTGGGGCTGGTCTATCCGGCCGGCGCGGAGGTCGAGGAGCTGGCCCGGGAAGGCCGCCCGGGCCGGTTCGATTTTCCCCGCCCGATGATCCGCCAGGGCTTCGATTTTTCCTTCAGCGGCCTCAAGACGGCGGTGCTGCGCGCGGTACGGGCCTCGGCCGACCTGGATGCCGACCGTGCCGACCTGGCCCGTGACTTTCAGGATGCGGCCGTGGACGTGCTGGTCACCAAGACGGTGCGGGCGCTGGAAGAAACCGGGCGGGAGACGGCGGTCATCGTCGGTGGCGTGGCCTGCAACGGGGCCCTGCATGAAGCGCTCGCCGAGCGCGTGGCGGGCCGGGGTCACGTCGTCGTGGCGTCACCCCGATTCAATACCGACAACGCGGCCATGATCGCGGCGGCGGGGGCCTGGCGGCTGTCCCGCGGCGAGCGGGCGGGACTGGACCTGGAGCCGTTCGATCGCGGCCCGATTCCGGGCACCCAACCGGTTATTTTCCCGGCATGACGACTGTCTACCCTCTGAATCTCCATATCGGCCCCCTCAACATCACCGGCTACGGGGTGATGATGATGGTCGGGTTCCTCATCGGCGGCTGGCTGATGGACCGCGAGCTGCGCCGGCGCGGATGGAATCACGATTATGCCGCGGACATGACCGTCGCCGCGGTGATCGGCGGCATCCTGGGCGCCAAGCTCTGGTACGTGGTGGCCACCCAGGACCTCGGCGCGCTGCTCAGCCGGGGGGGCCTGGTCTGGTACGGCGGATTCATCGGCGGGGTGATCGCGGTCCTGCTGAACAGCTGGCGGCTCAAGGTGCCGCTGCGCTGGACCCTGGACCTGACCGCCCCCGCCCTGCCGGCCGCCTACGCGCTGGGCCGGGTCGGCTGCTTCCTGGTGGGCGACGACTATGGCCGCCCTACCACCCTGCCCTGGGGGGTCAAGTTTCCGCAGGGGATCCCGCCCACTACCGCCGAGGCGCTCTCGCGGGAGTTCAGCGTCACGCTGCCGCCGGGAACGCCCCCCGACGCGCTGCTCGCCGTGCATCCCACCCAGCTCTACGAAGCGGTGCTGATGATCGGGGTGTTCATGCTCCTGTGGAGGCTGCGGAACCACCGGCATGGCACCGGGTGGTTGTTCAGCATCTACCTGATGCTGGCAGGCGCCGAGCGGCTTCTGATCGAATTCGTCCGCGCCAAGGAAGACCACATCGGCGGCGGCCTTACCGTAGCGCAGCTCGTGGCGATCGGCCTGATGGTATCCGGGGCGGTACTGTACGCGAAGTGGAAGGCGGCGGACGTGGTGCCGGCGGGAGAGTACCTCGCCCGAGGGAAGCGAGTAGCGAGTAGCGAGTAGGGAGTGGGCTTCTTCCTTACTACTCGCTACTCCCTACTCACTTTGTCAGGCTTCACGCGGTCTCTCATCCGCTCCAGCTCGGAGCGAACTTCATTCAAATCCGTCTCGATGCGGTCGATCGAGCGCAGCAGCGTGGTGTCGCGAGCCGGCTGCTTGGCGGAGCGAGGCGATCCGCTCCGTGGTGGCTGCGGTTCCCGCTCCGGCACCAGCACCCGGGTGGTGCGGAGCCGCCGCGGCTCGATCACGAAGGTCCAGACCAGCGCCACGATCGCCAGCAGCACCAGCACGGCCTGCATCCCCAGCGACTCGACGGTCGGGTAGATGCCCATGGCCGGGATACGGGGCGCCCAGCCTATCGGCGTCAGCGACAGGAGGCCCGATTCCTGGAGCTCGGCAATACCCTTGCCGGCAAAGACGAACGCCATGTAGTAGAGCAGCGCGCTGGTGACTCCGAACAGCGGCTTGAGCGGAAGACGCACTCCGAACCGGTTGATGGCCAGGTAGACCGCGGCCAGTGCCAGGCCGCCCACCACGATGCCCGCGAGGACCGGGGCCCAGGCGCCGGAACCTCCCGAGACCATCAGCGCCTTGTAGAAGAGCACCGTCTCGAACCCTTCACGGAACACCGCCAGGAACGCGACCGACGCCAGCGCCAGGGCCGAGCCCCGGGTCAGCGCGTCCTGCACCTTACCCTTCACGAACCGATTCCACTTGGCGACTTCCATCTTGGACAGGAGCCAGTAGCTCACGTAGAACAGCGTGCCGGTAGCGAGCATCAGCACTGCCCCTTCGAGACGCTCCTGGTGGGCGCGGGTCAGCGCGAACACCGTTTCCAGCGCCACCGCCAGCAACAGGCTCATCACCACCGCCGCCCCGACGCCGAGGTGGATGTCCCGGCGGCGGTGACCGTTCCCGGTCTTGACCAGGAACGCCATCAGCGCGCCGATCACCAGGATTGCCTCGAGCCCCTCACGCATCAGGATGATGAAGGACTGCACCAGCAGGTTGGAGGGCGACAGCTGGTCCACCACGGTGCGCTCGGCGATCTCCAGCTCCCGGGCCAGGCTCTGGCGGATCCGGGCGAGCTCCGAGGCCGTCGCGCCCGTGCCGGCGCGAGTGCGCAGCACGGAGAAGGCGGCCTCGATCCGCGCGGTCAGCGCCGGATCCTTCACCCGGAGTGTACGCTCCACCTGCTCGAAGGTGATGTAGGCGTCCATGGCGGTGCCGCGCGCTTCTTCCTTGCGGCCCGCGACCGCCAGGTGGTAGGCGCTATCGAGCTGGGCGCGCACCGTGGCAAACACCAGATCGGACACCTGGCCCGCCGGAGTCCCCCCCTGGACCGCGCGCACGGCGGCGAGCTGAGCGGCGTTGGCCCCCTTGCCAAGCGCGGTCAGGATGTCGGCGTCGCTGAGCCGCGCGGTGGCGGCAAAAGCCCGGAGTGCCGCGGGGGCCTCGCCGGCGGGCGCGGGTAGCCGAAGCGTGGACGCGTAGAGCGCGACGGCCCAGCGCTCGGCGTTGGAGAGCGCGTGTTCGTAGGAAACCATCGCCGTGCCGGCGACACCGACGGTGATGCGCCGGTAGAAATCGAGAGGCGAGCTTCCCGCCAGCATCGTCGAGTCGGCGAGGTTGGCGGGGGGGGGGGTGAGTGCCATGGCCTGGGGCCCGTCTCCCCGACCGGCCAGGCCGTGGCAGGCGGAGCAGGTGGCCTGGTAAATGTCGCGGCCCCGACTCAGCGAGGGCGTCTCGGCGGGGATCTCGTCGAAGATGATCTTGAGCTCGCGGCCCATGTCCGCGAGCATGACGGTCACCCGGTCAGAGACCGAATCCGGGTCCGCGGTGCGCGCCACCATCGCGTCGAGCGTATCGAGCGACGCCGCCACCGACCCCTTCGAGGACACCGGGAGCCACGCCACGTTGCGGCGAGCCTCCGCCAGGAAGAGCCGGGCCTCGCCCACCTCCTCCGGCGCTATGATCCGCCCACCGCTCACGCCGAGCCGGTATTCCTCGGCGGCCAGCTGTGCCGTAGCCGCGACCCGTCGGGCCGCGGCCGTCGGATCCTGGGCGGCAGCCGGCGCGACAGCACCGAGGCAGATGAGAATGATTATCAAATAATCTTTACGCATCGCCGGAATAGTAGAGTGGAGTACTCGGATTTCCAAGAAGGGCCAGATCAGTCCCGCTCGATCAGGGCAACCGCTCCGGCCGCGCGCTTGGTATGGGTGAGCGAAAGCGAAATGCGGACCAACCCGGCAGCGTTGCTAAGTCGTGCCGCTTCATCATGAAGGCGAATCGAAGGAAGCCCGTCGTGCCGCCGCACCACCTCGATGTGGCGCCAACGCACCTCTCGCGCGCCCGGCAGGCCCTGCAGCGCCTTGTAGACCGCCTCCTTGGCGGCGAGCCGAACCGCCAGATACTGGGCCGGGCGCTCGAAGCGGAGGATGTATTCGCGCTCGGCCTCGGTGAGGAGACGCCGGAGGAGACGGTCGCCCCAGCGCTCGAGCAGGCGCTCGGCCTCTTCGACGTCCACGAGGTCGATGCCCAGCCCGATTACGGCCACGGCAGGCCCCAGTACCACTCGGCCAGGGGGCGAAGGAACCCCGGCACCGGGAGAAATCCGCCAAGCAGCAAGCCGAGCCACAGGGCCACGAGGAGAAACGCCGTGGCGGTCAGCACCAGCGGGCGCCACGGCCGCCGCCAGGCGCGCACATCTGCGATTCGCCGGTCCCAGACATCCCGTTCCTGGCGCACGAGCACCACCAACTGATCCCATGCGCCCGTGAGCTCGCCGGCGGTGCGGCGGATGGCCTCATCCCAGTCGAGCGCCGGCTTCGTGAGCTCGAGGGTCGCCTGCTCCAGCCCCATCCCCGCCGAGCCGAGCCGCGCGCCGAGCATCCGGCGGTCCTCCGCTCCCGGGAGGAGTGCCACGGCATTTTTCCGCCGGATTCTTGAGACGGCGACGGCATCGCGCAGGCGCCGATCAATGCCGGACAGCAATGCGCCGGCCGCGCCGGCCACCGTCTCCTCCCAGACTTCCAGCCACACCTCGCGTGAAAGCGCGGCGCGTGATCCGGCGGCGTCTCCGCCCGCGAGGAGCGCCCGGGCCCGGCCAGCGCGCTCGAAGAGCGCCGAGAGCATCGCGAGCCGCACGGGCTCGAGTTCGGGATCGCGCGTCACCGGGGCCTCGGCGGAGGCGACATGGCCGAGGAAGGGTCCGAGCTCCGGGATCATTGTCCCGGCCACCGAGGTCGTTCGGAACCGAGCTCCGCGAGCGTCAGGGCCGCCGCGTTGCCGGTACGAGTGGAATACCGGATGGTGAACACCGAGAGCGGCTCCGGCGTGAAGGCGGCCCGCGGCAGGCCGGTGGCGCGGATGCCGGCGTCAATTCCCTCCGCATCCCCCTCGATCTCGATCAGGGTGTCCATCCTCGGATACCACTCCAGCCGGGCCTCGGCCGTTTCGAGGTGGTAGTACTCGACGTACCGCTCGATGGTCTGCACCGGCAGATACCCGAGCGCTTCGGGAAACGCCTCGGGGACGGCGCGATCCGACCGGATCTCGTATTCGAGCTCGCGCCGGATTTTGAGTCCCTCGGAGCTGATCGACGGCGGCCCTTTCCACCCAAGCAGGAACCGATCGCCGACGGCGCCGCGAAACACCCGGAGCCGCAGGATCTGCTCGCGCGAGGCGAGCTCGCCGTTCCGATCGTACCGAACGTCGATCATCACCCCGGCAAAGCCGGCCTGCGCGCCGGCCAGGCAGAGCCGCTCACGGACCAGCTCGGGATCGGGCACGACAGCCTTGACCTCGCGCTCTAGGATAGGATCGCCTCCCGGGCCCGCTCCACGTTCGCAAAATCGGCGAACACCTGGTGGGCGCCGGTGGCCGCGAGTTCGCTCACCGTGTAGCCGCCGGTGGCCACTGCGATCGTGCGGGCGCCGATGCATTCGCCGCAGCTCACGTCCGCGGGTGTGTCGCCGATCACCACCACCTCAGTGCCGGCGGGGATCCGCCCGAAGTGCGGCTCGGCCCGCCGCGCCGCGACCGGAGCCAATTCATTCCGCCGAGGATGGTCCGACCCATAAGCGCCGACGATAAAGCGGCCGGGGTCGAGGCCGGCCGCCACCAGCTTGAGCCGGGCGCCGGTGACCACATTGCCGGTGAGCAGGCCCAACACCACACCCTGGTCCGCCTCGAGCGCGTCGAGGAGCGCGGGGATGCCCGGCATCAGGAGCGGTCGGTGCCCGTGCTCGGCGAGGTCGCGAGTCAGGTGGGAGACGTAGAGCTCGAGCAGCTCGGCCACCCGCGCCGGTTCATGGGGCGGGGGATCTCCGGCGGCTTCAAGCAACTCCACGATGATCTGGGGATCGGTCTTGCCGTCGAAACGCACTCCGGAGACCGGCGCCAGGTCGACGCCACGTTCGGCCAGCGCCGCGTGGATCGCGCGGCGGCCGGCGCCGGCGGAGAGGAGGAGGGTGCCATCGATATCGAAGAGGACGAGCTTGCGCTTCACGCGTTCGTCGTTCCGCCCCCGGTTTCGACCGCGCACTTCCGGCAGAGCGTCACGCCGCGCAGGTTGCAAATGACACAGAGGAAGGTGCCGCAGCGGGAGCAGGGGTACCCCTCGGACGCGCGCTCCTCCCGACCGCATGCGCGGCACTCCATCACGTCGGTCGCCGGCTTGCGGGGTCGGGGGGTCATCGCACCCTAGTCGGTCAGGCCGTAGAGCTTGATCTTGTTGATGAGCGTTGCCCGGGAAATGCCCAGCTCCTTGGCGGCGCGGGTCCGGTTGCCACCGTGGTACCGCAGCGTCCGTTCGATGTGCTGGCGCTCCAGATCCTCGATGCTCATTGGTGTATGACGGCGGTCGCCGATGCCGGGCCGGGCGCGGAACTCACCGGGGAGGTGCTCCACGCCAATGGCGATCTGGCCCCGGGCAATGACCATGCTGCGTTCCAGCACGCTTTCCATCTCACGAATGTTGCCGGGCCAGGCGTATTCGTTGAGCCGGCTCAGCGCGTCGGGCGAGATCACCGCCGGCCCTTCCGGATACACGCCCTTGAGCTCGCCATGGATTGCCGTGATCAGGCCGGCGCGATCTTCCGGCGAGCGATCCCGAAGCGCCGGGATCGCCAGGGACATCACGCTCAGGCGATAGAACAGGTCCTGGCGGAACCGCTCGGTGTCCACCTCGGCAGCCAGATCGCGACGCGTGGTCACCATGAGGCGGGTGTCGGCGGCGATGTCCTGGGTGCCGCCCAGTCTTCGGAAGGTGCGAGTTTCCAGCACCCGGAGCAGCTTGGGCTGGAGCTCGGCAGGAAGATCGGCGACCTCCCTGAGCAACAGGGTGCCGCCCTCGGCGAGCTCGAGCAGGCCGCGACGGCGCTCGGTCGCCTCGATGAAGGCGCCCTTTTCGTGACCGAAGACCAGCGATTCGAGATAGGCCGGATTCCGGCCGCCCAGACGCACCGACAGGAAAGGCCGTCCCGAGCGGGCACCGAGATCGTGAATGACCCGGGCCGCCCAGGCCTTGCCGATGCCGGCCTCGCCGGCGATGAGGAGCGTGGTCCGCTCACTTTGCGCCAGGAGCCCGATCTGATGGGAGAGCTGGCGGAGTGGCGGTGACCCGCCCAGCGAGTCCACCCCGAAGCGCGGGGAGCCCTCGCGGAATTGCAGGTCGGCCACCCGTCGCCGGCGTCCCTCACGAGCGGCCCGCTGCGCCACCGACACCAGGAGATCGGGATCGTGCGCAGTGTCGGCCACGCCACTCGCACCCGCCGCCATGACCCTCGCGGTGGCGGCGGGATCCAGCTGTTCGCCGAACACCACCACCAGGGCATGACCGGACGCGAGTTTCTGCACCAGCGCGGGGGGGCCGTCCGCGAGGTGCATCGCCACGCAGACGACGTCGGGATGGGATCGCGCCAGCGTGGCCGCACCGGCGTCGCCGGAGAGCTCCCGCAGCACCTCCGAGCCCGATTGTTCGAATCGGGCGCCGATGCTTCGGAGCAGGCCACTATCGTCGTGAATAAGAAGGACGGAGTCGGTCATCGTCTGTCAAGAATGTAGGCAGCTGCGCCAGAGCGCAATACGACCGGATTTCCCGGGTCAGTCCTTCGGGACCATCACCGTAAGCGCTCCCGGCACAACCTCCGCCGTGAACGGGGTCTGACCCACGGGATCGCCGTCGAACTGCACCGGCATGGGCAACTCAGGCGCCACGGTGAAACGGGTGCCACGGGCATAGCGGATGTAGGGCGTCTCCCGGATTTCCGGGCGGCGACCGTCGAGCACCACCCGGAGCAGCCCCCGGATACCCTCCCAGGGCGTGTCCGCGGCGATGGCCACGAGGTCGAGAATGCCGTCCTCCGGATTGATCTCGGGCCTGACACGCACCACCGGCGGAATCATTTCCCCACAGTTCATGATCAGGACCAGCGCTGCCCTGACATCAAAGCAGGTGCCGTCCACCGTGATAGTGCAGACGGAGCTCTTGATTCCGGGCAGGACCCGAAAGGTGCTCGCGAAGTACGCGCCGATGCCCCAGCGACGCTTGTTCGCCGTTTCGGTCCCGCCCATCACCGCCGCATCGACTCCCGCGCCGCAGGCGACCCCGAAGAAGTGCTCCCCATCCGGGAGCATCACCCGCCCCAGATCGATCACCCGGCGGGTGCCACTGACCAGGGCCCGCGCGGCCCGCACCGGATTCGAGGGGATCCGCAGATTTCCGGCGAGCAGATTGCCGGTGCCTCCCGGGATGAGGGCCAGCGGCACACCGGTGCCCATCAGGGCGGCTGCCGCCTGCATGCTGGTACCATCGCCGCCGAAGACGGCCACGGCATCGATACCTGCGGCAACCGCCTGCGCCGCCAGCTCCCGCGCATCGCCGTGCCCGGTGGTCACGGCGATCTCGACCCGCCAGCCTTCCCGGGCGAGATACTCCACCACCCGATGACGAGTGGAGTCATCGGTGCGCGCAGCGACTGGATTGGCGATGAGAAGGACCCGGGCCACCCCTAGTAGTCCCGGTCCCAGCGGAGCTCGGTGCCGAACTGATAGCGCCGGGCGTTGGCCAGGGATTCTGCTCCAGCCCCGAAGCAGGCTTGCACCGGCTCGGCCGAGACCACCAGCCGGAGCTCGCGACGGAACCGGTACTCGATGCTCGCCCCGAGATTCTTGGCGCTGAAGGCGGTCTGGCCCGAGCTCACACAGAAGCCCACGTTGCCGGTGACAAACAGCTTGCTGCCGATGGAGTTTCCCACGGCGATCTGAGTGGCCGACTGCACCGCGCCGACCAGGCCGCTGTAGGAAATTCCGGGCCGGATCTCGATGATGTCGGGCGCCCGGTTGCCCGACATGAACGTGCGCTGGATCTCGCTGGCGAATGCGTTGAGCGCATAGGCGCCCGCCGCGCCCTGGACATTCAATCCGAGGTCGACGGCCGACCGGGTATCGGTGGTCCCGAACACCAGCAGCGAGATCAGCTCCGGCTGTGACAGCGGGGGCCGGTCCGGGGGAGTGGCCAGCGACAACCGAGGCACCTCCAGCGTCCCGGTGATATGGGCGATGATCGGGATTTCCCCCTGATTGCCCTGGGCGGACTTGACCACGTGGCGGGCCTGAACGTCGAGCTCGGCGTTCAGATCCCCGAAGTAGCGCACCGCCCCCCGTTCCACGGTGAAAGACCGGACGATCGGTCCAATGGTGAGCGTATAGCTGCCGCGTGGCGTGTTGAGGCTCCCCTCGATCTGATAGAGCTTGCGGGTCTTGTTGATTCGAAGCCGCCCCTCGAGCTGGAAGTTGGCCTCGGCAGACCGGAGCCAGACCCCCTCCCCGGCGATGAAATCGAGGTTGCGAATGCTGAGAGAGTCCAGAAACCGGCTCTGGAAATTGGCGCCGAGACCCTGCTGCCGGATCGCCAGGGTGTCCACCAGATCCGCGTTGAGCGGGTCCTCGAGGTTCACGATCTGCTTGGACACCAGGTCCGCAAAATAAATGACGCTGTTGGTGAGCCGCCCTGCCCCGGTGAGCGTGGGGTGCAGCAGGGTACCACTCAGATTGACGTCGCCCCAGGTGGTAATCTTGAGGTACTCGGGCACGTCCATCAGCTCGAATTCCCGCGCCGAGAGAGCCAGTCCGAGAATCGGACGGGTGAGTCGCTCGAGCCGGACCGCTCCGGTCACATCGAGCAGACCGGTCTTCCCGTTGACCCTGACATTTTCGGCAATGATGGAATCGCCGGTGAACTTGAGCCCGCCGCTGATGGGCCCGTACCGGACGCCGAGCGCGGGGACATCCGCGCCACCTTCGAGGAAGCGCATTTGCCCGGCCAGGCGGGGAATGTCCCAGCTTCCTTCGACTCGCACGTCCATGCTGAGGAAGCCGGTCACCTTCCGCAAGTTGGGGGTAAAGGCCTCGACCAGCCCGAGGTCGACGCTGTCACCCGTAGCCACGATGGTGATCGGTCCGGGCAGCTGCCGCTTGGCGACCCGGCCGAATCCCAGATCAAGGGGCAACGACGCGTCCACCTCCACCACCGGCAAGCCGGTCCGCCAGAAGGTGAGGTTGGAGCGCATGACCTGCCCCCGATAATCGAACGCGGCGCGCACCAGCGGCGCCTGGAAATCGCCGAAGACTCCCCCCGTGAGACTGCCGGTCCCCCGAAGCTCCGGCGCCCTGGCGGTGCCGGCCACGCGTGCGTCGAGCAGGACGGAGCCCCGGATTCCAGTGGTGTCCTGCTGGTTCAGCGCGTAAATCTCCCGCAGCTCGATCCCCAGGGCGGTGATCGAAAGATTGCTGGCGGCACCCCGCGAAATATCGCCCGCCAGCTCGACGCTTCCGGACCCATCACGGGTCCCGAATTGCAGGGTATCCAGCGTCACCAGGGAATCGCGCAGCGTCGCTTCCAGCGGCCGGGCCAGGAACCACTGCCGGCCCAGGAGATCGAGGCTCAGCGTGTCGGCGCGGAAGAGCGTGACCTCGGGGAGCTGCTGGAATCGGCCGGCGCCCGCAAGTCGCGCCGAGTACCGGCTCTCCGCGGACGCGACCCAGGCGAGCGAGTCGGAGCGGCCGTGCCCGCCGAGCTGCACGGAGGTGAATTGCAGCCCGCCGCTTCGCAGCGTGTCGGCCGAGACGCTGGCGGTCAACACCGAATCGCCGCTCCGCCAGAGCAGGCGACCCTGAAGGTTCCGGGCGCCGTAGGTGAGCCAGTGAAACGGATCGACCTGCACCGCGGCGTCCACCTTGAGGGCACCCAGCGCCCCTTCGAGCGTCACGTCGCCCTGCGCCTGCCCGCTCATCCGGACGCCGGTCAGGCTGTCCCGGGTAAACCCGGTGAGCCGAAGCGCCACGGAATCGAATGGGGCGAGATCCCTGGCCTCGGCATGGAAGGTCATGAGGCCGGTTTTGGGCGGGGCCCACCCGATGGCGCCGCCGCCGCCCAGCGCGCCTTCGGCAAAGTATGCCCGGAGGGTATCGAGCCGGATCAGGCTGTCGGCGGCGGTCACCAGGGCCATCGCCGAATCCAGGGTGAACTCGCGGATCCGTCCCTGGCCCAGTGTGAGCGCGAGCCGGCCAACCGGGGCGACGCCGGCGTCGATCGTGCCGGTCGCTTCCGCGGCGCCCTGGAGTCGGGTCTCCGGCCCGGTTCCGGTCAACGCGTGCAGGTCGAGGTTGCCAAAGGTGACCCGCAGCGCGTCGGCGCCCCAGCGGGGAGGCGCGAGCGTGGCGCCACCGACCGCGTGAATCGTTCCGATTTCTCCCCCCAGATCCGCGTCGACCGCAAGGCGATCGAGCGTTCCCGAGAGTTTGACCCGTCCGCCCAGCGAGCCCATCGCCGTAAGCGAGGGGAAGGTGCGGCGAATGCCCTCGAAGGCCAGCGAGTCGAGCACGATGTCGGTCTCGAGGCCCAGCACCGGCGCGCGGGTGTCGAGGCGGACTCTTCCGACGATCCGGCTCGGAGGCCGGCTCGCGTCCCGGTGCTCCGCGGTGCCATCGAACACCACGTTCTTCCACGGACCGGTCAGCACGCCGGCCAGGCCGAGCCTCCCCTCGAGGATGACCGCCGGCGCCACCAGACGCACCGTGCGCAGGTCCATGTCGGTATTGGAGAGCCGGGCGCTGTGGAACAGCATCCCGTCGGCGCCGCCCAGCGTGACCGTACCATCGAGCCCCAGCCGGCTTTCGGCACCGGGAATTTTGGCGTCACGGAACTGCCAGTCCAGGGAAACCGTCATCGACCCGAAGAAACCGTCGGCGCCGAGTCGGCCGGTGAGGGTCCCGTAGAACGGAATCGAATCGAGATACGGCCGCACCACGTCGAGGTCCAGATTCCGGAGCTCGAGGCCGAGGCGCCGGAATCCCAGCCCCTTGTAGACGTCGGTGAGCGCCACGAGGCGGCCGGAGACTCGGCTGGTCGAATCGCCCACGACGAGGTTCCGGATGTCGTACTCGGTGCGGGAGCCGCTCACCGAATTCGCTTCGATGTGGGCCGTCCCGGTGAAATCGGGGAATCCCGGCGAGATCCAGCGCAGGTCCGCGAGCGCGAGCCGGCTGGCCTGGAGGCCGAAGTGGTAGAGGATGGTGTCGCGGGGCCAGTCGAGACGTCCCGCCCCGGAGAGCGACGTGCCGGGGAGCTCGCCGTGCTCGATCGTGAAGATGAGGCTGTCGTTCTTGGCGCTGAGCTGGGCCTTGAGGTCGGAGATCCGGATGCCCGGATCGCTGATCCGGGCGCGCAGGAGGGCAATCTCCACCAGCGTCGGGGAGTTGTCCGGGCTCGACAGCCGGAGCAGTGGCATCGAGGTGTGGAGATCCTCGATGGTCCGCACCATCTCGAGGCCTTCGGGACCCGGCTCGATGCGCCGGCCCGGCTTGGTCCGCTCGTAGGCCAGGGCGGAGTCCACCTGCGCCTCCGTCTTGAGCCGCCCGTCGGGGTTCCAGGGCAGTCGGATGGTGACCGTACCGCTATCGATTCCCAAATTGTGGATTTCCACCAGCTGTGGCGGCGCGCCCGGCTGGGAGGGCCGCTCGCCCAGTTTGAAGATCTCCTCGTAGTTGACCCGGCCATTACGGCGCTTGATGATCTGGATCGTCGGGCGGTGCAGCCGGAGCTCGTCGATCACGATCCTCCCACCGAAAATGTCGGCCAGCCGATAGCTGATCGAGAGACGGGGGACCTCTGCGAACAGCACGCCGCTGCTGTCCTTGATCACCACCTGGCTCATGGTGAACCCGCTGAGCCATCGCCCGCTTACCGCGCCGACCGAGAGCGAGCCCCGGATCATGTCACCCGCGCGGCTCGACACCAGCCGGACCAGCAGCTCCCGCCCGGGCGGAGAGTAGAGCAGCGCGGTGGCGACGCCAAGCACCGCGGCGATCGCGCCGCAGAACACCACGAAGATCCAGCGCAGG
>JANNGX010000300.1:0-10536 GCA_031404115.1 Gemmatimonadales bacterium
CGTACCCGGGAACTGGCCGTTCGGGCGTTTCAGCTGGTGGCCGAGGCCGAGGGCAGGGTCCACGGGATCGCACCAGAAAAGGTTTCCCTCCACGAGGTGGGGGCGTACGATGCCCTGGTGGACATCGTCGGCGGCATCGAAGGGTTCGAGCAGCTGGGCATCGACCGGGTCTATGCAATGCCCGCAGCGTTGGGGTCGGGGTGGGTCAAGGCGGCGCACGGCCTGTTGCCGGTGCCCGCACCCGCAACGGCCATTCTGGCGGAGGGACTCGAGGTAAGCATCGGCGGCTTTATCACCGGCGAGGCCACGACTCCCACGGGCGCCGCGTTGCTCAGGGTCCTGTCCAGCGGCGCCCCGCCGGCCCGGTGGCGGCCGCTCCGAAGCGGGTGGGGCGCCGGCACCAGGGATCCCAGTGCCTGGCCCAACGCGCTGCGCCTGATCGTGGCCGAAGGGGCCGCGGAAGCCGGCCAGGTGGTGCTGCTGGCCACGGACATCGACGACCTGAGCCCCGAGTACCTGGAGCCGCTCCGGGAAGCGGTCGTAGCGGCCGGGGCGCTCGACGTGCAGATCTGGCCCACGCACATGAAGAAGGGCCGCATCGGATTCCGGGTCGAGGTCATGTGCGCCCCGGATCGAGCGGACTCGGTCACCGTGGCCCTCTTCCGCCACAGCACCACCACGGGGCTGCGCCGGCAGAGCGCTGAACGGATCACCTTGTCCCGACGAGAATGGGATCTCCGCACCTCGTCCGGCGGCACGGTGCGAATGAAGACCGTGGAGGCCCCGGGCGGTCCGCGGGCCAAGCCCGAATTTGACGACGTCGTCGCGGAAGCCCGCCGCACCGGTCGGCCCGCACACGATCTGGCAAACGAATTTCAAGCACAGGCCGGACGGCAGACGCCCGCTTCCGTGGGCGTCCCGGCCGGCCGAACCATCGTACCCAAGGAGTCGGAATGACGACGCGTACCACGATTCTCGTTCTCGCGACGGCGCTGGCGGCAGCACCGCTGGTCGCGCAGCAGGGCGGGGTCAACCAGCGCCTCGCCGCCGCGCAGCCGGCCAAGTACACGCCGCCCCTTTGCCCCTTGAAGGCCATCAATGCCAAGGTCAAGAAAGGGGAGGAGGTGCTCCGAAAGTCCTACGAAGCCAAGACGCCCGCGGAGAAGATCACCCTGCTCGGGGAGGCCCGCCAGAATCTGGTGACGGCCATCGCGCAGGAGGCCCAGGGCACCAACGCGGCCGCCTGGTATTACCTGGCCCGCGTAGCCTTGATGCGGGGCGACGCCGCCGAGGCGGATTCCGGATTTACCAAGGCCCAGGAGCTGGTGCCTTCGTGTGAAATCGATATCACCCAGTACCGCCAGAACAACTGGGCCATGCTGGCCAACACCGCGATCGATTTCCAGCGCAAGGGAGACGTCGACTCCGCGCTCGCGCTGTTCCGCGATGCCAATCTGCTGTTCCGCACGCTGCCCCATGTGTATTCGAACATGGGCGTCGTCTTCGCGAACAGCCAGCGGGAGGATAGCGCCGCGGTCTACTTCCAGAAGGCACTGACGATCGCGGAGAAGGATACCGCGCTGGTCGAAGACCGGAACGGGGCGGCACTCAACCTGGCGGTCATGTTGCAGCGGCTCAACCGGAATCCCGAGGCGATCGTGGTGTTCCGGAGGTACCTCGGCTGGAAGCCGAACGACACCGACGCGCTTCGGTCCCTGGCGGTGGCGTTCCGCAGCGGTGGCATGGCGGATAGCGCGGAGGCCATCGAGCACGCGATGGTGGCCCAGTTCGCCAAGACCAACCTGGACTCGCTCGATCTGCAGGACATGATGGCGGTGGGTGTGGCAGCGTTCAACGGGCAGCGCTATCCCGATGCGGAAGTCGTCTTCGCCAAAGCCGTAAAGCGGAACCCCTATGGGCGGGATGCCCGGTACAACCTGGCCAATACCTATTTCGCGATGGCGCGCGCAGCCCACGAGAAGGCCGATGGCTACCGCAAGGCCAAGCAGGCCGACAGCGCCGCGGCCTACGACGCCATCGCCGCCAGGAACGATCTGAGCCTGATCGCAGAGGCGCAGAAGCTCCTCGAAATGGAGCCGATGAACGAGGATGCGCTCCGGCTCCTGGCCCAGGGTCAGCGGGCCCAGAAGCAGGACGAGGCAGTTCTCAAAACCGCCGAGAAGCTGGTCGCGATGCCCTTTACCATCGACGTCGGCGCGTTCCAGATGGGGCAGGCGGTGGCGCGGCTCTCCGCTGTCGCCACCGGCCGGACACCGCAGGACGCCGCGGGCAAGGCACTCAAGACGGCGCCGGTGGTCCTGGTCGTCGAATTCCTCGACGCGAGCGGGACGGTCATCGATACCAAGGAAGCGACCATCCCGGTCCTCACTCCGGGAGCAAAACACAGCTTCCAGCTCGAAGCCAAGGGCTCCGCCATCACGGGGTGGAGATATCACACGAAGTAGAACCGGCCAGCCGCTTCTCCGGTTGACTGCGGTCGGGCCCCGGGACATACTATCCCCGGGCCCGCGGGCGTAATTCAGTGGTAGAATGCCAGCTTCCCAAGCTGGACGTCGCCGGTTCGAGTCCGGTCGCCCGCTCTGACCGAAGTCCCTCAAACGGCTGCCGATGTTCGGCGGCCGTTTGCGTTAGCTTTCCCCCATGAAACTCCACGGTGTCATCGAGCTCACCGTTGCGGGCGAACGCGTCCTCCGTACCCCGAACCTCTGGGACAAGGTCAAGGCGGCGTTTGGTGGAGAGCCGGACCTCCGGTCCGACCAGATGCGCGCGTCGCTCGAAGCCACGGCAATCGTCGAGGCCGTTCGCGGGGCGCTGGGCCGGCTCGGCGCGACCAACGCGATCTCGCTGGTCATCGACGACCAGGTGTTGTATCAGGACCGCGAGGGGCGGCCCGATGATTTCGGCGATCTCTTCCTGGCTTTCCATGACAACGCCCCGGTCTTCGGCGGCTCGTTCCGGCTGCTGCGACTCGCCGCCGAGCACCAGGAGGCGGGGTTGCACCTCGTCGTCGAGATCATCGCCCGAAGCGAGCACCCCGCCGACGAGCCGGCCGCTCGAGTGGTGGTGGCCGGACGGGTGCGGGACTTCGAGCCGCGCCCCGGAGAGGATGGAGAGGCCTACCGGCGGCGCGTCGAGCCGCTTGCCGGAGACCCGACGCGCCTCGCGGCCCCCCAACACCAGTTCGAGTCGTTCGTGGCCCGCCTGGGAGACGCCCTGCGGGCCTCGATGCCCGAGGCCGAGGTCAGGGTCCTGCAGGCCAACGCCGTGATCGAGCGCCCCTCGCAGCGCCCCGCGAAGCCGGCCCCGCCGACCAGCCGGAAGTACGATCCGTACGCCTACCACTACGGGAGTCCCATGGACCCCATCATCTCCATGGTGATGTGGTCATCGTTCCTCTCGATGGGCCACCACCATCCCGATGTCGTCGTGGTAGATCAGGATCAGGATTCCCAGGGCGACGATACCAACCCCGACGACAATTCCGATGGTGGGGGAGACGACGGCGCTGGTGATGGCGGTGGAGATTTCGATGGGGGAGACTTCGGCGGAGATTCCTGATCGGTTGCCCTCTCTTCTCAAATGACATGACGTGTGAACACCTAACTCTTGATATTTGAGGCTATTAGAGCCATCTTTCCGGCCTGATGATCAAGGTCACCCAGGTCCAGCCCGACTCCATTGCCGACCAGCTCGGACTCCTCCCCGGCACCGAGCTCATCACCGTGAATGGGCGCGAACTCGACGATTTCCTCGACTGGCAGTTCCTCACCGCCGACGAAGAGTTCACCCTCCACATCCGTCAGCCCGATGGCCAGGAAATCGAGTTTGAGATCGAGCGCCCGCTCACCGAGCCGCTGGGCGTGGCAGTGGAGCCGGCCCGGATCCGGCGATGCGCCAACCGGTGCGACTTCTGCTTCGTGGACGGCCTGCCCGAAGGGCTCCGGGATGTACTCTACATCCGGGACGACGACTACCGGCTGTCCTTTCAGTACGGCAACTTCGCGACCCTCACCAACCTCAAGTCCGCCGACGAAGCCCGGATCATCGAGTACCGGCTCTCGCCACTGTATGTGTCAGTCCACGCCACCGATCCGGTCATCCGGCGCTGGCTGCTGCGCAATCCGACCGCGCCCGACATCCTGGAGCAACTGCGGCGGTTTGCCGACCACGGACTCCGGTTCCAGACTCAGATTGTGATGTCGCCCGGAGTGAACGATGGCGCCGTGCTGGATCAGACCCTTTCGGATCTCTACGCCTTCGGGCCACCGATCCTCGGCGTCTCCATCGTGCCGGTCGGGCTGACCGAGTTCAGCAAGCACAGCCGGGTCCGCGAGCCGACCACCGAGGAATGCCGGACCGCCGTGCGCCAGCTCAGCGTGTGGCAGGACCGGGCCCTGCTCGAGCGCGGGGCGCCCTGGGTCTACGGCGCCGATGAGCTCTACCTCAGGGCCGACCTCCCGCTCCCCCCCGAGGCGTCCTACGGAGATTTCGACCAGGTCGAGAACGGCGTGGGATCGGTCCGTTTCCTCCAGCGCCGTATCCGGGAGGATGCCGGGCTCTTTGGCGAGTGGGCCGGACGCCGCATCGGCGTGGTCACCGGCACTTCGATGGGTCGGCTCATGCCGCAAGTCCTGGCCCCGCTCGAGGAGACCTCCGGCGCCCGGCTCGAGCTGATCGTCGTGGAAAACGGTCTCTTCGGCACCCGGGTCACCACCGCCGGTCTGCTGCCCGGTAAATCGATCGCGGAGTCGCTCGCCGGCCGGAACGATCTCGATCTGATCCTGCTCCCCGGGGAGTCGCTGAACGACGATCATCTCTTCATCGACAACATGAGCGCCGACGAGCTCGCTGGCGCGGTGCCCGTGCCGCTCCGGTTCAGCAAGGACTTCAGCGACGCGCTCGAGACCGGAGCCGCCGCATGAGCAAACCGACCGTCGCCATCGTGGGCCGGCCCAACGTCGGGAAATCGACGCTGTTCAACCGCATTCTGGGCGGTCGCGCGGCCATCGTCTCCGAGCACGCGGGCACCACCCGGGACCGGCACTTCGGAGAAGGCGAATGGGCCGGGCGCACCTTCTGGCTGGTCGACACCGGCGGCCTGGTGCCGGACTCGAACGTGACGATGGACCGATCCATCCGCCAGCAGGTCGAACTGGCGCTCGCCGAGGCCGATCTCATCCTTTTTGTCGTGGACGGCAGGGAAGGGCTGAACCCGGTGGATCAGGCCGTGGCCGAGAAGCTCCGCCGGGCCAAACGCCCGGTGCTGCTCGCCGTTAACAAGCTCGATCAGGGCGCCGACCAGGTGCACGCCCACGAGTTCCACTCCCTGGGTTTTGGAAGTCCGCAGGCGGTGTCCGCCACCGTGGGTACCCGGAGTGGTGATCTTCTCGACGCGCTCGTGGCCAAGCTCCCCCCGGCCGCCGACGACGAAAAAGAACCGACAGTAGACATCGCGATCGTGGGCCGTCCCAATGCCGGCAAATCCTCGCTGGCGAACCGGCTGCTCGGTACCGAGCGCTACGTCGTGGACGCGGTCGCCGGCACCACCCGGGACGCGGTGGATTCGGTCCTCCGCTACGAGGGTAAGGTCATTCGGTTCATCGACACCGCCGGCCTGCGCCGCCGCGCCAAGGTCGCGGAGGACGTCGAGTTCTATTCCACCCTCCGCACCCAGCGGGCCATCGAGCAGGCCGCGGTCTGCATTCTGGTGGTGGACGCCGCGCTCGGGCTCCACAATCAGGATCTGCGCATCGCGACGGAGGCATGGGATCAGGGTGCCGGGCTGGTCATCGCGGTCAACAAGTGGGATCTGATCGAGGAAAAGGACGCCAACACCGCCCGGCGGGGCGAGGAGCAGCTCATCGCGAAAGCGCCGTTCCTGCAGTACGTGCCCTTCGTGTACATCTCCTCGCTCACCGGGCAGCGAACCCGCAAAGTGCTCGATGTCGCGCTCGAGGTGGCCGCCGCCCGGGAGCAGCGGATCAACACCGCCGAAGTGAACAAGGTGCTCGAAGCGCTGACGCAGCGGCAGCAGCCACCCCAGAAGCAGGGGGTCGAGGTCAAGCTGGTCTACGCCTCCCAGATCGGCACCGCACCGCCGGCGTTCGCCATCGTGTCGAACCGCCCCGACGATGTGCCGGAGTCCTACCAGCGCTACCTCATGCACGGGTTCCGCGCCGCGTGGGGGTTCACCGGTGCGCCGGTCCGGCTCAAATTCTCCTTGAAGAGTGGCCGCCGGTGACCCGGGTGCTGCCCTGGCTCCTGGCGTCCTACCTGGTCGGGGCCATTCCCACCAGCTACCTGGTCGTCCGGATCGTGAAGGGCCAGGACCTGCGTCTGCTGGGCAGCGGAAATCTGGGGGCCACCAATCTCTTTCGGGTGCTGGGATGGCGGTACGCCGTTCCGGTGGGCCTGTTCGACATGCTGAAAGGCGCCGTCCCGGTGCTGCTGTTTGCTCCCCGCGCCGGCGACGGGGCGGTCGTGGCGCTGGCGCTCGGTGCCGCAGCCGTGATCGGCCACGGGTTCCCGGTGTTCCTCCACTTCCGCGGCGGGAAGGGCGTGGCCACCGGCGCAGGGGTTGTGCTCGGGCTGGCACCGTTGGCGTTTCTGGCGGCATTCTTGATCTGGGCGCTGGTGGTCAAGCTGAGCGGGTATGTGTCGTTGGGCAGCGTGCTCGCGGCGGCGGTGCTGCCGCCGGCCGTGTACCTGCTGCATCCGGACCGGCGACCCATGATCGGACTGTTCATCCTCCTGGCGAGTCTGATCATCGTGCTGCATCGGAAGAATATCCGCCGGCTGTTGTCGGGCACCGAGAACCGGTTCGGGCAGCCGTCCCGATGACTGATGTCGCCGTGCTGGGCGCCGGCTGCTGGGGCACGGTGCTGGCAAACCACCTCGCGGCGAAGGGCGCGGACGTGCTGCTCTGGTCGCACGATCCCGCCGTGGCCGACGCGATCAACCACCGGCGGGAGAACACCGTGTATCTCCCCGGAATGGCGCTGGCCCCGTCGCTCCGCGCGACCGCCGATCCGGTCGAGGCGGCCCGAGGCCGGCGGGTGCTGCTCTCGGTGAGCCCCAGCCAGACCGTGCGCGCCGTCCTGGCCACGCTTGCCCGCGTGGTGCCGAAGGACGCGCTGGTGATCGGCGCCAGCAAGGGGATCGAGACCGGCACGCTCAAGCGAATGTCGGAGGTGTGCGCTGAAGAACTGCCTGGACGGCCCTATGTCATTCTCTCCGGACCCAGTTTCGCGGCAGAAGTGGCGCAGGGGCAACCGACCGCGGTGGTGGCGGCGTCCGGCAGCAGCGCGGCGGCAGAGCAGGCCCAGCGGCTCTTTACCACCGCCACGTTCCGGGTCTACACCAGCGGCGACGTCACCGGCACCGAGCTGGCCGGCTCGGTCAAGAACGTGATCGCGATCGCGGCCGGGATGTGCGACGGCCTCGGCCTCGGCAATAATCCGCGGGCGGCACTCATAACCCGCGGACTGGCGGAAATGACCCGGCTCGGCGTGGCGCTCGGCGCCGATCCCCGGACGTTTTCCGGGCTCGCCGGCGTCGGCGATCTAGTACTCACGACCTGTGGCGCCCTCTCGCGGAACCGGGCCCTCGGCGTGGCGCTGGCGCAGGGGGAAACCCTGGCCGCCTTCACGTCGAGCCACCGCGCCGTGGTGGAAGGCGTGTACACGGCCCGGGTCGCCCTCCGGCTCGCCGAACGGGCAGGCGTGGAAATGCCGATCGCCCACAAGGTGGCCCAGTGTCTGTTCGAGGCCAAGCCGCCCCGGCAGGCCATCATGGAGCTCATGGAACGCATTCCCAAGCCGGAGCAGTAGACGTGACTCTGCCGCGGCCCACCCAGGAGTTCTTCTCGATCGGAGAGGTCTGCGCCCTCACCGATCTCAAGCCCCACGTGCTGCGCTATTGGGAGAGCCAGTTCCGGTTTCTCAATCCCGCCAAAAACCGCTCCGGCAACCGGGTGTACAAGAGCCGGGAGGTCGAGCTGATCATGCTGGTGAAGCACCTCCTGTACAACGAGAAATACACCATCGAGGGCGCTCGCCTCCGGATCGAGCAGTACCGCAAGACTGGGGAGCTCAAGGCCCAGGCCTCGCGGGCCGCCTCCCGAACCACCCTGCGCGAGCTCCGGGATCAGCTCGACGAGGTGATCGAGCTGCTCGACGGCGCCCGGCCCCCGGAGGTCTCGTGAACATCCTCGTCAGCAACGACGATGGGGTGCTCGCGCCCGGCATGACGCTGCTGGCGGCAGCGTGCCGCCAGGTGGGAGAGGTGACCGTGGTCGCCCCGGACCGGGAGCAGAGCGGCACCTCCCATTCGCTTACGCTGCACCGGCCGTTGCGGCCGATCCGCCTCCACGACGGCTCCTATCAGGTGGATGGCACCCCGACCGACTGCGTGCTGCTGGCGGTCGGGGCGCTGATGCCGGAACGGCCGGCGTTCGTATTCTCCGGCGTAAATCACGGTCCCAACATGGGCGAGGACGTGCTCTACTCCGGCACCGTTTCCGTCGCCATGGAAGCGGTAACCCTCGGCATTCCCGGCATCGCATTCTCCTTTGCGAGCCGGGAATTCGACATCCTGGCCTCGTACGCCGACTTGCTGGCGGGGCTGGTTCGTCGCATCGTCGAGGTCGAGACGTTCCCGAAGAACATGATCCTCAACGTGAATCTTCCCGGCATCGACGCCGGGGAAGTGCGGGGAGTCCGGGTGACCAAACTGGGCAGCCGCTTCTTTTCCGAAGGGCTCACCCGCATGAAGGATCCCTGGGGCAAGGAAGTGTTCTGGATCGGCGGAGGCGAAATCACCTGGACCGGTGACGCCAGATCCGACCACCAGGCGGTTCACGACGGATACATCTCCATCACACCGCTCCATATGGACCTCACCAGCTACGACCTCTTCGAGACGGTGCGGGGATGGGCCCTCGAAGGGTAGGGGCGGGGGACAGCTACGGCGGCTATCGGGCGCGGCTGGTCGAGACGCTCCGGGACAAGGGGGTTCGCGATCTGGCCGTGCTCCATGCCATTTCTATGGTGCCCCGTCACCTCTTCGTCCCCGCTTCGGCCCGGCACCGTGCCTATGAGGATTCCGCGCTCCCGATCGGGGCGGGGCAGACCATATCGCAGCCGTACGTCCAGGCCCGCTCCCTGGAACTGCTCCGACTCCGGGGCACCGACCGGGTGCTCGAAGTGGGCGCCGGGTCGGGGTACCAGACCGCGCTCCTGGCATCGCTCGCAAGCACGGTGCTGGCCGTCGAGCGGATTCCCGAGCTGGCCCGGTCCGCGCGAGACGCCCTGGCGGCGGCGGGAATCGGCAACGCCAGCGTAGTGGTAGGAGACGGCACGCTGGGGTGGCGCGCCTATGCGCCCTACGACGCGATTGTGGTCGCGGCGGCCTCCCCTTCGGTGCCCGGACCCCTGATCGAGCAGCTCACCGACGGCGGCCGCCTGGTCATTCCCCTGGGCGACCAAAACCTGCAGGTGCTGACCCTCATCGAAAAGAAAGCGGACGGGGTGCGGACCACCACGGTGTCCGATGTGCGGTTCGTGCCGCTGCTCGGGGAGTTTGGCTTCAACCCGAAGGGAGAGGGCTGAATCATTCCATGGAATTCCTGAAGCAAGCCCTCGATTTCTTCCTGCACCTGGACCGGCACCTCAGCGAGATCATCGCCCAGTACGGAACGTGGACCTATGCGATCCTCGCAGCGATTGTATTCTGCGAAACCGGCCTGGTCGTGCTGCCGCTGCTGCCCGGCGACTCACTCCTGTTTGCTGCGGGGGCGTTTGCCGGGCTCGGCGCGCTGAATCCCTGGGTGCTGTTCGTGCTGCTTGCCGCAATGGCGATTGTCGGCGACACGGTGAACTACTGGGTGGGCGCCTGGGTCGGACCTCGCGCGTTCACGGGGGAGTTCCGGTGGCTCAAGCGGGAGTACATGGAGCGGACCCACGCGTTTTTCGGACGGCACGGGGGCAAGACCATTATCCTGGCGAGGTTTGTTCCCATCGTGCGCACGTTCGCGCCGTTCATCGCCGGGGTGGGCACCATGTCGTATCCGCGCTTCCTGGCCTACAACGTGATCGGGGGCGTTCTGTGGGTTGGCCTGTTCGTGTGGGCGGGCTACTTCTTCGGGAACCTTCCGGTGGTGCGGGACAACTTCAGCCTTGTCATCCTGGTCATTGTCGGAATCTCCGTGCTGCCAGTGGTCTTCGGCGTCATTAAAGAGCGCCGAAAGCCCCCAGCATGATGCGGCGGTACCGGGTCGAGGGAAGGGTGCAGGGGGTAGGGTTCCGCCATTTCGCACAGCAGCACGCCGCCCGGCTTCAGCTTTCGGGTTGGGTCCGGAACACGGATGATGGAGCCGTGGAGGCGGTGGCGGCGGGCGGCACAGCCCAGCTCGACGAGTTTGAGGCAGAGCTGCGGCAGGGTCCCCGAGGAGCATTCGTCACGAGTCTACGCCACCTTGCGGTGTCAGATGAGGTCGACTCCCCAGGTCCGTTCAGG
>JANNGX010000301.1:0-5633 GCA_031404115.1 Gemmatimonadales bacterium
TCCCCACAAACGTCGGCTCCGGGAGCAGCCGGAATCCCGCGCGGGCCAGGATGGCGCGGCCCTCCGCCGAGAGGACGAAGCGCGCGAATGAGCGGGCGAGCTCGGGGTGCGGCGCGCGGGTGGGGATGGTGAGCGCGTACACGATCGGCTCGCCCCGGAACTCCAGTGAATCGGTACTCCCAAGCCGGGAGCCCGGCAGCCGGACCCGGGCCTGGGCGTACCAGCCTGCCTGTTGCGGATCACTCAGGTCGATTTCCGCGGGAAGCGACACCCACTTGAGCCCGGCGGTCTGCGCCAGCGAGCGGTAGCTCCAGGCGTAGTCCAGCTCGCCGGCCTGCAGCAGCCCGGTGAGCTGGGCCTCGTTGGGCCGGACGTACCTGGGCAGCAGCGCCGCGCGGAGCCGCGCGGCGAGCCCCGCCTGACGGTAGTGCGCCTCGGCGAGCTGGAACACCATCAAGGCGCGGTACCCGTTGGGGTCGAGACTAGGGTCCGCGCTGCCCCAGCGCACGCCGGGCCGCGGCAGAATCCGCCACCAGTTCGCTCCAGTGATCTCGCCGGCGCCAGGGGATCGCTCGGTGTAGGCCAGCACCATCGCGTTGGACGCGAAGGTCGCGTACCAGGTGGCGTACCGTGGCATCAGCAGCTTGGCGATGACTCCATAATCCGCGACCGCCACGAGGTCGGGAATCTTCTCCAGCTCGGTGAGTTTCCTGGCCGCCTCGAGGCTGCCCGAGCTCTCCTGCATTGGGCGCACCCGCGGGTGGGCGCGCCGGAAGGCGGCCAGCAGCTCGCGAAAGGGATAGGCCAGGCTCCCTGCGTTGAACACCACCAGGGGCCCGGACAGCTGCTGCGCCTGCGCCGGGCCGGGTGCCAGAGCGCAGGCGAACGCGAGCAGGACGCGGATCCTGCCCATCAGGGGAGCGCTCGCATCGGATCCAGGTTGGCCAGCGTGAACGCGTAGATGTCCGCCTGCTCTTCGATGATCTTCGAGATCGGCTTCCCCGCCCCGTGGCCCGCCTTGGTCTCAATGCGGATGTACGCCGGCCGCTTCCACGCCGTCGCGGCCTGCAATGCCGCGGCAAACTTGAACGAATGGGCCGGCACGACTCGATCGTCGTGATCGGCCGTGGTGATGAGGGTCGCGGGGTAGTCGGTGCCCGGCTTCAGGTTGTGCAGCGGTGAATAGGCCTGGAGCACCCGAAACTGGCTGGGGCTGTCCGCCGAGCCGTATTCCGAGACCCAGGCCCAGCCGATGGTGAACTTGTGAAAGCGAAGCATGTCCATGACGCCCACGGCAGGCAGCGCCACTCCGAAGAGCTCCGGGCGCTGGGTCATCGCCGCGCCGACCAGGAGCCCCCCATTGGAGCCGCCCTCGATCGCGAGGCGGGACGGCGTGGTGTAGCCCTCGCGGATCAGGTACTCCGCGACGCCGATGAAATCATCGAACACGTTCTGCTTGTTCTCGAACATCCCCGCCTCGTGCCATTCCTCTCCGTACTCCCCGCCGCCACGCAGATTCGCCACCGCGTAGACGCCGCCCCGCTCGAGCCAGGGGATCAGCGTGGCGGAGAACGCCGGGGTGAGCGAGATGTCGAACCCGCCGTAGGCGTACAGCAGGGTGTGGTTCCGCCCGTCGAGGAGCAGCCCCTGCCGGTGGGTCACGAACACCGGCACCCGGGTGCCGTCCTTGCTGGTGGAGAAGAGCTGCCGGGTTTCGTACAGGCCGGGGTCGAACTTCACGCGCGGCGCCTTGAAGACTCCGCTCGCGCCGGTGTTCACGTCGTAGTGCAGAATGGTGGTGGGAAAGAGGTATGAGGTGAACGCGTAGAAGATCCGTGGATCGCTCCGTTCTCCCGACGGGCCGGCCACACTACCCAGTCCCGGCAGCGCGATCTCGCCCAGGGCGCGTCCGTCGAGCCCGTAGCGAAGCAGCCGGGAGTGAGCGTCCTGGAGGTAGCTCGCCACGAGGGTCTGCCCGAAGAGCGCGGCGCCCTGCAGCACCGCCGCCGCCTGCGGTACCACTTCGCGCCAGGCGGAGGAGGACGGGTTGGCGGCGTCCACCGCGACAATGCGCCACCGGGGCGCGTCGCGGGTGGTCTGGAAGTAGAACACGCTCCCGTCGTTGCCAAGCACGTGGTAGGCGGCGTCGAACTGGTCGAGCAGCGGCCGCACCGGTGCTGCCACATCGGGCGCGGCGGGATCGCCAAGGTCCGAGAGGTATACGCGGGTCCGGGTGTCGGTGCCCTGCGACACCGTGATCACCAGGTAGCGGCCGTCTTCCGTGACCACAGCGCCGAATCCCCACTCGGGCTGGTCGGGACGCTGGTACACCAGCAGGTCGGCGTCCTGGGTCGTACCGAGCCGGTGGTAGTAGAGCTTCATGTCGCGGTTGGCGCCCACGAGGCTCTCGCCCGGCCCGGGCTCTGGGTAGCGCCCGTAGAAAAACCCCTGTCCGTCCCGGGTCCAGGCCCCGTCGGAAAACTTGATCCAGCCCAGATGGTCGGGCAGGTCCCGCGCAGTCGCGACGTCGCGGACCCGAAATTCCATCCAGTCCGACCCGCTGGCCGAGGTGCCGTAGAGCAGGAGGCGCCCATCGCGGCTCGGCACCGTCACCGAGAGCGCCACCGTCCCGTCGGGGGAGAGCAGATTCGGATCGAGCACGAGCCGTGCTGAATCCTCGGGCGCCTCCTGCACGTAGAGCGGACTCTGGTTTTGCAGGCCATCGTTCCGGAAGAAAAACAACCGGCCGCTCCGCGACGTCGGCACCGAGTATCGCTCATAGTCGAGCAACTCGGTCAGCCGCTGCCGGATCGGCTCGCGGTCGGGAAGGCGCCGAAGGTAGTCAAACGTGACTTCATTCTGCGAGCGGACCCAGGCGGCGGTGGCAGCCGCGTCGGGATCCTCGAGCCATCGGTATGGATCAGCCACCCGGATTCCGTGATAGTCGTCGGTCACCGGGGTCACGGCGGTTGGCGGGGGACGGCGGAGGACGAGTTGGGCGGTCAGGGGCATGGTGAGAATCAGGGGGTCAGCAGCACCGGAAGGAAGAGGCGCGGCACGGGTCCCCCAAGATACCGACGGTCGCTATATTCTGCGCTCCCTCCCCACGGAACGAGCAGACATGCGCACACTCGCGCTCGCCGCTGTCACCGCCCTCTCGCTGGGAGCGTGTCGCCCCTATGACACCTATGCCCCGCTGGCGCGCCAGAACGGCCTGGTGCCCGCCGAGCAGTTTGCCCGCTACGGCCGCGAACAGGCGGAGGTGGTGGCGATCGGGCGCTCCCTCGCCAGGTGGAAAATGACGGCGGATTCCGCGGGCTTTACCGACCAGTCCGACAAGGCGGTCTGCTTCGCCCGGCGCTTTCCCGAGGTCGAGTCGGTGGACGCCGATCCGCTCGGGCACCGGCTCACCATCACGTTCAAGAGCGGCTGGCGCGCCGCAGCGGTACCGGTAGACGACGGGATGACGCCGGAGTCCACGCCTGGCATCTCCCCGCTGGGCCCGAGTCCCTGTACCTGACGGTTGGACGCGACCCTCCCCCCCCGATCCCGGAGTCACCATGAGCGATGCCACGCCGTCCCGTCTCGATGATTACCTGGACGTCTTCGTTTCGCCGACCGCGCTCTTCACCCGCCGCAGCGACGGAAAGTTCGGGCAGGCGCTTCTGGTCCTCGTGGCTCTGAGCGCAATCCTGTTCTTCGCGACCAAAACCGCGATGGCCCCGATCATGGATGCGGAATTTACCAAGGGCATGGCCGGCGCCTTGAAGTCAAACCCCAACATGTCGCCGGAGCAGATGGAGCAGGCGAAACAAATCGGCGCGAAGGTCGCGTCGGTCGCCGTCTTCGTCATCGTCCTGATCGCGCCCTTCATTCTGGGCGCGCTGATCTTCCTCGTGACGAAGGTGATCGGAGGCAGCCTCAAGTACGTCCAGGGAATCACCATTGCGACCTTCGCGTTGTTCCCCCGCCTGGTCGAATCCGTCGTCAACGCCGTACAGGCGCTGCTGATGGATGAATCCAAGCTCACCTCCCGCCTGAGCGTGAACATCGGCGTGGGACGGCTGCTCGACCCCGCCACCACGAACGCCTACGTGCAGGCCCTGGCCGGGCGGGTGGACGTCTTCACACTCTGGTGCACCGTCCTCATCGCGATCGGGATCAAGGTGATCGCACGGGTCAGCACCGGCCGGGCGGTGGCCGGCGCCGCAATCATCTGGCTCCTCGGAGCCATCCCGGTACTCTGGCAGGCGATGAGTCAGGGATAGTCGGGGAGCCCGACCTCACGCCACCGGCTCGCCGGGGTATTGTTCGGAATCCCGGCCGGGTGAATCATCCACGGCGCCCGCGTCGTCTGGACGAGCGTGGACCCGGCCATCCCAGGCACTGCACGGAGGACACCCGTGGCAAAATCAGCCAGCAGGCTCCTGGTCGTTCTGGGCGTTCTGGCGTTTGTGGCCTTCTTGGCATGGACGACTGTCTCAGCCCAGAAAGTGGAGTGTCATGTGTGTGTCGAATTCGCGAATGGCCGGAATTGCGCCACCGCGTCGGGGGCCGATGAGAAATCGGCTGGCGAAAGCGCTCAAACCACTGCCTGTGGCCCACTTGCGGGCGGTATGGACGCCACGATAGCCTGCGGAAACGCGTCCCCGGTCACCCGCGAGTGCCGCCCCATGTAGCGGCACGACGTATGCGTGAATACTCGTCCATGAGCCGAAGGAACCAGGAGGCTATGGTACAGGACGACCGGCAGCTGACCATCAGGGAAATGGACGAAGGGGAGGAGTTCGCCGCCTGGCTGAACGACCTCTCCGAGCGTTACGACGACGGCCGTCCAGACGACGCCGTCCAGGAGCGTCACTTGGTCCTTTCCGACGAAATCGGAGACTGGATCGGCGGTCTGCGCTGGTCGCTTCGGGGCGGCGTTGCTCAGGTCATCGACATCGGTGTCCTTCCCCGCGAGCGCCACCAGGGCCACGCCCACCGGCTTCTGGCGGCCTTCGAATCCAGAGCCGCTGAGCAGGGCGCCCACCTGCTGGAGTTCTGGACCGACAACGTCGAGGAAGAGGCCATTCTGTCGGTGATGGGATGGCAGCGAATCCTCAGCCGCAACGAGTACGTCGCGGGGCGCACCTGGTACCTGCTGGAAAAGCGCCGCAAGTTCTGATTCCCCAAATCGACCTCGTGGTTCGCGGGCTCGCGCTCCTCGCATTCGCGGGAGCGCTGATCGTTCTGGCCACCAATTGGGCGGTACGCCACCGCCACCTGCAGACCTTTGCCTGGTGGCCTCGCATGGTGCGCCGGGTGGCCGGTCCGGTGCTGTCGCCTCTCGAACGCCGACTGGTACGCGCGGGTGCGAATCCCATCGACGCGCCGCTCTGGCTGCTCGGGGTGGTGATCGTCGTCGGCCTCCTGGCACTCAGCCTGGTTGGCTGGATCGGGGGCTCGATGGCCCTGATGATGGCAATGCGGGGGGCCGGCCCCGGTGCCTGGATCCGGCTGGTGCTGGGCGGCACGATCGGGCTGATCATGGCGGCCATCATGGTCCGGGTGATCGGCTCGTGGCTCGGCGCCGGGCGCTACACCAGATGGATGCGTCCGGTGTTTCTGCTCACCGACTGGATCATCGAGCC
>JANNGX010000302.1:0-30198 GCA_031404115.1 Gemmatimonadales bacterium
GCTGGGCGTCTGATCTAGGGTCGCAACCCCGGACGAGGACGGTAGTCGCCGCCCAGCAGGACCGTCACGTCCACCCGCAGCAGTGTGTCCAACTTGACCCTGGCCCGGCCGACACCCAGCCCCCGCACCACCCTTGCCGCCGCCAGCGAATCGCCGCGGCGCGCCAGCACCTGGGTGGCCACGATCGTATCGGAGATCGTCCCGAAATAGACCACGTCGAATCCCGCCTGCCGGAGCGCGCGAGTCGCGATGCGGGCCAGCCCCCGCCGTCCCGAGCCGTTCAGAACCTCCACCACAATCGGATCGCCGCCCAGGAGTGGCGTCGCGTCAACCCGGTCCTTCGCCGCGTCTCCGCGAAGCAGAACCCAGGCACCGGCGGCGAGCCCGGCGACGGCCAGCGCGGTTAGCGCGACGCGGCGGAATCGGAGAGCGAATTCCAAAATCTGACGGTCGGCTCCGGCAGCGCCCAGCCGGTATGAATGGTGTAGAGCACACGACGGCGTGCGACATCGAGCACCACCGCCTGCGGTTCCTCGGGAAAACGCTGGGCGAGCCGGCCGCGCTCCTCGCGGTCGAAGGAGCGCCCCGGCTCCAGGAAGTCGGCGCAATACAGAACCCGGCCGACCATGTCCCACTCCGCAAGGCCAACGGAATGAAATCGCACGGCGTCAAGGACCCCGCGGTCGGTTTCCCCTTCGCCCTTGGCCCGTGCCGCGGCGGCCGGTCCATGGCGTAACTCGACCGGGCCTCTTACCGAGGGCGCCCATTGGGCGAGCTCGGTCTCGTCCGCGTCGCGCAGGGCATCGTGAAGCCACACCGCCTTGTACCATCGGTACAGTTCCGACTCCGGCGTCCCCATCCGGTCGGCCCACGCGGCCACCAGCTCGGCCACCCGCTGGATGTGCTGGATCCGCTCGGGAGTGACCCGTGCCCAGGAAGGCAGCGTGGGCCGGAGCCGCGAGGGAATATCGGGATTCAACGAAGTTTCCATCACGGGTGCTCCCTGCCGGGGAAAAACGAGGCTCAGAGGCCCAACCGCGCGAGTTCTTCGAGTCCGCGTCGCCAGAATTCCCGGTGGGGAATCCCTGGGTGCGGCAGGGTAAGCCCGGGCTCGCTCAGGGTGAGCCCGCCGTAGCGTACAATGTCCATATCCAGGGTTCGCGAGTCCCAGCGGGAGCGCCGCTCCCGCCCGGCCATCACCTCGATGCGGTGGCATACCTCCAGCAGTTCCCGGGGCGAGAACGTCGTATCCAGCGCCAGCATCTGGTTCAGATACGCCGGCTGCGCGATCCCGCCCAGGGGCAAGGTCTCTTCCACCGCGGACGCACCTCGCACCGAAACTCCGGGCACCCGGTCGAGCTGCTCGATCGCGAAGGCCAGGTGCGCCTGCCGATCTCCCAAATTGCTGCCGAGCGCCAGGTAGGCGCGGACGGAGGCCATGTCTACACGATGAAGTGGCGCGCGATCCCCTGCAGCTCACCCGCGACCCGCTGCAGTTCCGCGATGGCCGTCTCCAGATCGGCCTGCCCCCGGGAGGCCTCGCCCGCCTCGCGGGCCAGTGTCTCGGTCTGACCCCGGGCCCGTTGCGCGCCCTCGGCGAGCTGACGGATCTGGGTCGAGAGCCGCCTCCCCGCGGCCTCGTGGGCGGCTTGCGAGTCGGCGATGGCGCGGGAGTGTTCCCCCGCTTCCTGGGTCGCCCGCACGATCGCGTCCAGCGCGCGCCCGGTGTCGGCCGAGAGCTCGCCGACGTCCGCGACCAGCTGCTCCCCGCGCTCCATCTGGCTGGCCATGCCCGACACTTCGCGCGAGATGTCGCTGGTGAGCCGGGATGCGTCCGCGCCGGCCTCGGCGCTCTGCATGGCGAGCTGCCGGATTTCTTCGGCCACCACCGCGAAGCCCCGCCCCGAGGCGCCGGCGCGGTGCGCCTCGATCGATGCATTCAGCGCGATCACATTGGTCAGCTCGGCGATTTCCTGGATCGAGGCCAGGAAGTTCCGGATTCGTACCGTGGTGGCGCCCAGCGCGGCCACCGAGCGGGAGCTGGCGGCCACGAAGGATTGGACGTGGATCAGCCGGTCCACCGCCTCCTCGATTTCCTGGCGATGCTTGGCGGCGGCGCCCGCAGCGCCCTCACTGACGGTCGAGGCCCGGGACCCGGCCACCGCCGCCGACTCCACCAGTCGGCCCAGCTCTGCCGTGGTCTCGAGCCCGGTGCGCGCGAAGGTCTCCTGTCCGGAGGCCTCTCGCCGCATGTTTTCCGACGCCAGCTGCAACGCCAGCGCGGACGAGCGCAACGAGTTGGCCGCACGCGCCAGCGCCTGGATCTGCCCGCCGATCTGGTCCACCGTTTCGAGGAGCGGCCGGCGCAATTCGGCAATGTGGATCGCGGTGGAGATCTGGCTCGAGATGGCCGCCATGGCGGAGCGGTCACGCGCCCGGTAGTGATACCGCTTGTGATGCTCCAGCTCGAGCGTGCCGACGATCCGGTCGGCGTGGCGCAACGGGTAGAACATCACCGTGCGCACCGCCGGATCGGGGCGCTCCACCCCCGCTTCGCGCCAGGTGTCTTCAATCGAGATCGGCTCGCCTTCGGTCAGCACCCGCGAGCGGAACGAGCGCAGCCCGGGATCCGGCTCGCCGCGGCCGGGCCGGCCCTGCTGGGCCCGGTATGCCATCACGGGGCCCTCCGGCGCCGCGCGATAGATCCGGAAGTCACCCCAATCCAGCAGGCGATAGGCCAGTTGCTCGATCTGCTCGAAGGTCACCCGCAGGCTCGAGTCGCTGGCGAGATTGGCCTGCATCGAGTGAACCTTGTTCAGGTCCTCGGCGGAGATGGCCTCCTCGAGCAGCGCCCGGGTGACCAGGCCGGCCACCGTCAGCGCGAGTAGCACCACCGCCCAGCCGGGCGGGCTCAGCTGGGTCAGCGCCCAGACCAGGATGCCGGTGCCAAGGAGGGTCATCAGGAAGGCGATGATTTCCCAGCGCAGGATGAAGAGGCGGTCCTCCACTTCGAGCTTGCTTCGCATGATCAGCGAGAGGTAGAACAGCACCCGCGTGACGGCGAAGTAAATGCCCGACAGCACCACGAAGGGGGCCAGGAAATCGAGGGACAGGGTCCGGGTGCCGGAAAGCTTCATCGCCAGGGCGTAGAACCCGAATGCCACAATAAACGAGAGGGCCTCGCGCCCCGCATTGACCGCCCCGGCACGGACCGACTTCCGCAGCCAGACGACATCCGCGGCGAAGACACCGGCGGCCAGTCCGATCACGGCCACCGCGGCCGGCGCGGCCAGCGCCGCGATGAGCGCCGGAATTCCGATCTGGGTGAGGTACGAATATTTGCTGAGCCGGACCGGCGCGGTCCGCAGCGTCGCCACGCTCACGATCATCGCCAGCGTCTGGATCGGATGCGCCATCCAGCGAGGATCCCAGACCGCAATGGCTAGAACCAGCAGCGGGCCCACCACGGCCAGGCCGCGGGCATACCCTTCCATCAACTTGCCGGAAAAGTCCGGCTGCGGCTCAGAGGAAATAATCACCCACCGTCAGGTTGTATCGATCGGGATTGGTGACCTTCACGATCGACCGCACAAATTCTCCATCGGCGCCCCGCTCCGCGAGGTCGACCGCAATTCCCGGCGGCGCGAGCAGACTCCCACCCGGATCGATGACGACCCGGATCACCGGCCGGTTGAGCAGCTCGCGATCGGGGTTCGCCTGCGCCACGATCCCGACCTCGAACGTATCGAGAATCACGCACGTCCCGATGGGATACACCCCGATCAGGTTGATCAGCGCCTTGACCACGATCGGATCGTAGCCGCGCCGGGGGTTGGTCCACATCTCCCGGAGCACCTGATCGGGCTCGATGGGAACCGTTTGGTACGCCCGGCGGGTTGTTGCCGCGTCGAACCCGTCCGCGACGGCTACGAGCCTCGAGAAGATGCCCAGGGTGCGGGGGCGAATGGCCCTTGGATACCCGGTCAGATCAGTCTTCATATGGTGCTCGTGCGCCACCAGAATCGACTTGTAGGGAATCTCCTCGTACGCCCGCAGACCGAAGAGCGTCATGGCCCCGCGCCAGGGATGCGCCTGGATCACCCGCCACTCGTCCTCGGACAGGCCGTTGACCTTGTTCAGCACCTCGATCGGAATCTTGGCCTTGCCGATATCGTGGAGCAGCGCCGTCATGCCCAGATCGTAGAGCTGTAGCTTGGTGAGACCGATTTTCCGGCCCAGCGCCACGGCAAAGATGCAGACATTCACCGAGTGGGTGAAGGTGTATTCGTCGTAGTCGCGCAACGTGGTGAGACCCATGATGGACGTCTCGTTGGTCAGCACCTGGTCCACGATCATCTGCACCGCCCGCTTGACCTTCTTCACACTGCTGGTGCGGCCGAGCCGGATGCTGTTGACGACATCCTTGGTCACGGCCACGCCCTGGGCGTAGGTCCGCCGAGCCATCTCGCGCGCCTCCTGCGCGCTCAGCTCCTCGTTGACGTCCGACGCCGGCTCGAAGTCGATGTGGGGAGTGTTGGCCTGCGCCAGCCGCTCGATGAGCGCGGTGTAGCGGTCTTCCACACCCGCTTCCGCCAGCAGGCTCAGCATGATGCTCAGCAGCGCCTGCCATTCCCGGCGCTCCACGCCGGCCCGGGTATGGAACACCCCGATATCGAACGCGCCAAGCGTGGTCAGCAGATTGCTGAGGGCGGCAAAATTGTCGAGCTCGAGACGGAGCCGGGTGCCGTTGATGAAGAGAAAGTCGCCGGCAAGCCGGAGTTCCAGCTCGGATTCCCGGTGCAGGAGCGCCGTTGAGGAAGCCTGCAGTTCGTCGAGCGCCTTCTGGACCGTGGCGTTCTCGACCGGATAGAGTTTCAGCGCGCGGAGCGCGGCGTAGAACGTGAGCAGGAATCCGCGGCCCGCATGGCGGATGAAGCCTTCGTCGCCGCTCCCGGGCCGGCTCCCGTGGGTTTCGTCGCTCATGCCGGCCAGTCGCGCAGCGCGCGGAGGGCCGCGTTCCGCACCGGGAGATCCTTGTCCTGCTGCATCCGTTCCAGTACCACGCGCGCGGCGTCACTCTGCAAGCGCCCGATCGCGTACGCAGCGCAGGTCCGGGTCTCCGACGATTCCTTGCGGCGCAGAAAGCCCCGCGGCTCGAGAATATTCGAGAGCACCGGCAGCGCCGCCGCGCCGGCGACCACCGCGTAGGCCTCGAAGAACTGACGCTTCTCGGCGCGCTCCAGCTCGCGGGGGCCCTTCCCCAGCACCGCCGCCTCGAGCCGGCGGAGCGCGGCACGGTACCCCTTGGCCGCGACGGTGGTCACCGCCGCCAGGCGAATCGTGCGATCGGAATCGTCGAGGGCCCGCTCCAGCGCGGCCAGCGCACCGGCCGACCCGATCTGGGAGAGGGCCTCGACGGTGGCGAGCCGGACTGCCGCATCGCGGTGGGCGACCAGCCGGTCCAGCAGCGGGACCGCGATCTGGAGACCAAGCCGACCGCACAGCCCTGCGGCTCCGGGCAGGGCGGGAGACTCACTCCGGCCCAGAATGGACAGCACCACATCGGTGTGCGCGGCGGCCAGCCGGTCGACCGACGATTCGAGAATGCCCCGAATGGCCGGCCGGGTGAGGCTCGGGAGAAACGTGAGCATCGTCTCCAGCCCCTCGGCATGCAGCTCGCCGAGGACCTCGCCCACGTCCTCGTCGGTCGGCATCGCCTCGGCCTCTTCCAGCGACTGCAGCAGCTGCGAGAGGATTTCCGGTTCGCTGAGACGGGCCTGGAACGACAGCAGCCGCTCGCGGAGCTGCGGCTCGAGCACCGTGACCCGCTGCGCCACGGTGCGGAATTCGCGCAGCAGCGCGGCCACGGTCCGGAACTCACCCCGGTTGAGCAGGTTGGGGAAGAGCGCCTCGAAGATGGCCAGGATCTCTTCGCGGACTACGGTGGCGGGCTGCAGCTCGAAAATGTCGAGCAGGGCGTCGAGCCCGGCCCGACGCTCGTCCCGGGTGTACTCGGAATCCACTTCGCGCTTGAGCTCCGCAGTCTCCCGCTCATCGAGGAAATACAGCGTCGAGTCGAAGTCGTCGAGATCCAGCCCTGCCGAGAGCTTCTCGGCGGCGTCGGTCTTGATCTCCTCCCGCACCACGGCCTGTGCCGCGGGATCCTGGCGCATCGCCATTTCGGTGGCTTGCGGGTCGAGCACCGTCAGGGAGTCGTTGATGATCTCGGCAAACTGGTAGTCGATGGTCTGAAAATCCTGTTCCCACAGGAGGGTCAGCAGGTCGTCCGCCGCGTCACTGGGCAGGAGTCGAGCGCGCGTCACCAGCTGAAGAAACTGAACCATCTCGCCGTCTTCCACCCCGGGCCGCAGGGTCAGGAAACGCATTCCATCCTTGTAGAGCATCCAGGCCAGGCTCTCGGACTTGTTCGGCTGGTGATAGACGACCTGCTCCTCCCAGACCAGGTCGGTCTCCACGACCGAGAGCCCGATCTGCCTGGTGGACGACCAGATCGGGAGAAAGGCGTGCTGAATCGCTTGCTCGGCGCGCTGGTAAACTGGATTGTTGGGCAGATACATCTGAAACGCCCGGAGCCCCTTGGACATGGTCCGGACCAGTTCCTCCACCTGCGTAACAGGTAGCGCGAGGTCGGATCCGGTTGGCATCGTCACGGGCGCACCTCAGCGGCTGGAGAGGGCCGAGGAACGGGCAGGGCCTCTGCAAGATAGCAGGGGACTGGGAGTTAAAGGACTGCGACGGGACTCCATGCGCACTGATTGACTTTCGGCAATTATTCGGTTAACCTATGGTATCCATTTGGGTTCCACCGACTCCGCCCCGCTTGGGGCAGGACGGGACGTCCATGCATCTTACCAAACGGCAGAAGGAAATCCTGACCTATCTCGAGGGCCATATCCAGGCTCGGGGATACGCGCCGAGCCTGGAGGAAATTGCCGAGCATTTTTCCTACCAGTCGCTCGCCACCGTACACGAGCACCTGACAAACCTAGAACGGAAAGGCTACATCCGGCGTTCTCCCCACGAAAGCCGTTCGGTCCGGGTCCTTCCCCCCAAGAGCATCAGCGGCGCCACCGAAGTCCCGCTGTTGGGCGTGGTCGCGGCCGGCTATCCGATCGAGGCCGTGCTGCACCAGGAAACCCTCGCCGTGCCGGACGTAATGCTGCCTGCCAAAGGGCCGAACTATGCCCTCAAGGTGCGGGGCGATTCCATGGTCGACGAGCACATCGTCGACGGCGACTACGTCGTGGTCCACGGACGACAGAGCGCCGACAACGGAGAGATGGTCATCGCCCTGGTCAACGGGTCCGAGGCAACCGTCAAGAAGTTCTACCGCGAGCCGGGGGGCTGGGTCCGGCTCCAGCCTGCAAACCCGGCCATGCAGCCGCTGCGGTTCCCCGAAGGAGACATCATGATCCAGGGTGTCGTCGTGGGGATCATCCGCAGGTATTAATCTCCCCCGTTTCTGGTTTGCCGTAACCTCCGCGCCCGACTAAATTTGGCTCGCAATGGCGCGCACCTTTCTGCTCACGCTGCACTATGACGGCGGGAGGTTCGCCGGGTGGCAGCGGCAGGCAAAGGGGCGCACCGTGCAAGCCGAGGTCGAGGCCGTCCTCGAGCAGCTCTGTGATGGCCCGATCCGGGTGCACGCGGCTGGGCGCACCGACGCGGGCGTGCACGCCGCCGGCATGGCCACGAGCTGCACGCTGCCCGACCGATGGACCGGGTTCCGGCTGATCAAGTCGATGAATTCGCTGCTGCCGGAAGATTGCTGGGTCGAATCGGTGCGAGAAATGAAACCGGGGTTTCACGCCCGGACCCGTGCCAGGGGCCGCCGCTATCGCTACATCATCGGCACCGATTCGGGAGCGGCGTCTCCCTTCCGGCGCCGGTACGAATGGGCGCTGGGAAAGTCGCCGGACCTGGATTCGCTGGAGGCAGCCGCAGATATGCTGCTCGGCGAGCACGACTTCCAGGCCTTCAGCGTACGACGCTCCCCGGTAACCCACCGGCGCAGTAGAATCCGCGTGGCGCGATGGGTAAAACGACCGGCGGGTACCGGCCTGGTGTTCGAGATCGCTGCGGATCGGTTCCTCCATCACATGGTCCGCATGCTGGTGGGCACCATGGTAGACCTGGGGCTGGGACGCCGCGCGCTGAGCGACATGACTCGACTGCTGGCGCTCGACCCGGGCGTTCGTACCAGCCCTCCCGCCCCTGCCGAGGGACTCTTCTTCGTGGCCGCTGAATACCCGCCGGAGTGGTTCGCCTGATGCGCCGGCTTCTGGCGTTCCCGCTGGTTTGCTGGCTGGCCGCCTGCCGCGGCCCGGACGACAGCATCGTCCCGGCCGCGCGGGCGCAGCGCACCGCCCAGAACGAGGCGCTGGCCACCTCGCGGCGCACCGCGGTCGTGGATGCCGCCACTCGGGTATCCCCTGCGGTGGTCTCGGTGACGGTCACCTCCCGCCGACGGATCACCGAACAGGGGCCCTGGGATTTTTTCCTCCTGCCGCCGCGGCAAACCGATCAGCTGGTGCAATCCTCCGGCACCGGCTTCATCGTCCGCGCCGATGGCGTAATCATCACCAACCAGCACGTCGTGGCCGATGCGGAATCGATTACGATCACCCTGCCGGATGGCACCGACCTGCCGGGGAGGCTAGTCGGAGAGGATCCCACCACCGACATCGCCGTCGTCAAGATCGACCGCGAGGGCCTGCCCGTCGCCCCGCTTGGACGCAGCACCGATCTCATGATCGGAGAATGGGTCGTGGCGCTCGGGAATCCCTACGCCTTCCTGCTGGGCAACACCGAGCCCACGGTCACCGCGGGCGTGGTGAGCGCCACGCACCGGAACATCCTGCCGAACGGAGAACAGCCCGGCCTCTATCTGGACATGATTCAGACCGACGCCGCCATCAACCCCGGCAATTCCGGCGGTCCGCTGGCGAATGGGCTCGGCGAGGTGGTTGCGGTCAATTCCTCCATCTTCACCGGCGGCGGCGGAAATACCGGGTCCATCGGGCTCGGCTTCGCGATTCCGATCGAACGGGCTCTCCGGGTGCAGGAAGAGATTCTCCGCACCGGCACCGTGCGGCGCGCATGGACCAGCCTCGAGGTCGCCGGGCCCGAATCCATGCAGGACTGGAAGACGCAGGGCGGCGTCACGGTGACCCGGGTCGCTCCCGACGGTCCGGCGGCGCGGGCGGGTATCGGGCAGGGCGCGGTGCTCGTCGAGGCCAATGGCCGGCGGCTCCGGAACTACCTCGACTGGGAGGCGGTAAAGCTCGATCTCCATGTCGGCGATGCGATCAAAGTCCGCGTCAAGCGGGGCTCCGCCGAAGACACCCGCACCTTCGTCACCGGAGACCTCCCGACCAGCACCGCCACCAAGGTGACCGTGCTGCGCGGCCTGGACGTCGTGTCGGTGACTCCCGGCATCCAGACCGAGCGGAGCCTCCGGAGCAATAAAGGCGCGTTGATCCTCAAGGTGACCGATGAGGTGGTCCGCGCCACCGGTCTCAAGGAAGGCGACGTGATCCTCGCGATCAACCGGACCCTGATCACCTCCGCCAAACAGGTGGCGGACGTGATCGAGTCCTTCGGGCCGCGCGTTGCATTCCGGATCTATTTCGAGCGCGGCGGGCAAATGATCTTCACCGACCTGGTGTTCCGTTGACCGCGGCGTCCTATCAGTCGCCCCTCGGCACCCGGTACGCCTCCCCGGCCATGCAGCACCTCTGGGGGGAAGCCAGCCGGATCGGACTCTGGCGCCGACTCTGGCTCGCCCTGATGGAATCGGAGCGCGACCTCGGCCTGGACATTCCGGCCGAGGCAATCGAACAGTTGCGCGCCCACCTCGACGACATCGACCTCGTGGCGGCGGCCCAGTACGAGCGGCGCTTCCGGCACGACGTCATGGCGCACGTGCACGCCCTGGGAGACCTGGCTCCCGCCGCGCGCCGGTTTATCCACCTCGGCGCCACCAGCGCATTCGTGACCGACAACGCCGATCTCATCATGATGCGGGATGGCCTTCGCCTCCTGCTCGGGCGGCTGGTCGCGCTGCTGGGCATTCTGGCGGGATTTGCCCGGAAGCGGGCCGCGCTGCCCTGCCTCGCTTACACCCACTTCCAGCCAGCCCAGCTCACCACGGTGGGCAAGCGCGCCACCCTGTGGGCCCAGGATTTTGCGCTGGACGCCGAAGAGCTGTGCCACCGGATCGAAGTCTTGCGATTCCTCGGGTGCAAGGGCACCACCGGCACCCAGGCCTCCTTCCACGAGCTGTTCAAGGGCGACGACGCCCGGGTACGCGAGCTCGACCGGCGGATCGCCGAGCGGATGGGGTTCGACCGCCCCTTCGCGGTGTCCGGGCAGACCTATCCGCGCAAGACGGACAGCAGCGTGCTGGACGGGCTGTCCGGAGTGGCCCAATCGGCCGCGAAAATGGCCAACGATCTCCGCCTGCTTCAGCACGAGGGGGAGCTGCTGGAGCCGTTCGAGTCCGAACAGATCGGCTCCAGCGCCATGGCCTACAAGCGGAATCCGATGCGGGCGGAACGAATCTCGAGCCTCTCCCGTTTTGTAATTTCCCTGCAGCAAAACCCTGCCCAGACCGCGGCCAACCAGTGGCTGGAACGCACGCTGGACGACAGCGCCAACCGACGAATCGTTCTGCCGGAGGCGTTCCTTGCCACCGACGCCATTCTCGTGCTGGCCACCAACATCGTGGCGGGCCTCGAGGTGCGGGAGCCGGTGATCGCCCGCCACGTAGCGGAGCAGATGCCCTTCATGGCCACGGAACGCTGGATGATGCTGGGGGTGGAGTCCGGCGGAGACCGCCAGGTGCTCCACGAGGCTATCCGTGCCACGAGCATGGCAGTGGCGGCGCAGGTGAGCACGGGCGGCGAGAACGACCTGATGCAGCGCCTGGCCAATCACCCGGCATTTGCCCGGGTCCCGGCGGGGGCCTTTGCGGCTGAGCTCGATCCGGCGTTGTACACCGGGCGCTCCGAGGCCCAGGTGGGCGAGTTCCTGGAGGAGTACCTGAAGCCGGTGCTCGGCCGCGCGACCAGGCTGGCGGCAACCGTAGTTACGGAAGAGGTGCGGGTGTGACCGTTCTCACCGCGAGCCGGCTACCGCTGCCGCTATGGCGGCGCGGCAAGGTCCGGGAAGTATACGAGGTGGACGCCGGGCGGCTGCTGCTGGTGGCCAGCGACCGGGTGAGCGCCTTCGACGTGGTCATGGCCGAGCCGGTGCCCAGCAAGGGCGCCGTGCTCACCCAGCTTTCGGCGTTCTGGTTCCGGCATTTGGGCCACCTCGGTCCGCACCATTTTCTCACCGCGGACCCCGACGACATTCTCCGCGAGGTTCCTGCGCTTGCGGGGCACCGCGAAGAGATATCGGGTCGCGCCATGCTGGTGCGGCGCGCGGCCCCGCTCGCCTTCGAGTGCGTGATACGTGGCTGCATCTCGGGCTCGGCCTGGAGGGAGTACGTCGAGAGCGGCACCCTGGCCGGGGAGCGGCTTCCACCCGGGCTCGAGGAGAGCGCCCGCTTCCCGACTCCAATCTTCTCTCCCGCCACCAAGGCCGAGAGCGGGCACGACGAAAACGTCCCGGAAAACGTCATGATAGCGGCGCTGGGTGCTGGCCGAAGCGCGGAGCTCAGGGCGCGGAGCCTGGCGCTCTTCGCGGCAGGCAGCGCGCATGCCGAGACCCGGGGCATCATCCTCGCCGACACCAAGTTCGAGTTCGGCCTGTCCGCCGAGGGAGCCTTGGTTCTCATCGACGAAGTGATGACTCCGGACTCCTCGCGCTTCTGGCCGGCGGATCGCTATACGCCGGGCCGGGCCCAGCCAAGCTTCGACAAGCAGCCCCTGCGCGACTACTTGACCGGCCTTCGGAAACAGGCCCGCTGGAACGGCGAGTCTCCACCCCCGCCGCTGCCACCCGACGTGGTGGCGGCCACCAGCGTTCGCTACCTCGAGGCGTACCGACTGATCACCGGTTCCCCGCTCCAGGAGCAGCTCTGATGCGCGTTGCGCCCGAAGGCTGGCCGTTCATTGCGACTGCCTGGGTCGTGCTGGCCGTGCTCGCCTGGTTCCAGCAGTGGATCGGCGCCGGGCTCTGGCTGCCGATCGCGGTCTGGGTGGTCGCCTTCTTTCGCGATCCGCTGCGGGAGGGGCCCCGCGGCGACGACCTGGTGCTCGCGCCCGCCGACGGCAAAGTGGTCAGCGTGATTCCAATCGATGAGCCGGTGTTCCTCCGGGGCCCATCCACCAGGGTGTCGATCTTCATGAACGTGTTCAATGTGCACGTAAACCGTTATCCGACGCGGGGAATCGTGGCCTATCGTGCCTACGTGAAGGGCAAATTCGGGCACGCCGGACCGGAGAAGGCCTCGACCGACAATGAGCAATCGAGCGTCGGTCTCGACACCCCCCGGGGAAAGCTGCTCATCAAGCAGATCGCCGGCTCCATCGCGCGGCGGATCGTCACCGATCATGCGGAAGGTGCCGAGGTGGGGCAGGCCGAGCGTATGGGCCTGATCCGGTTCGGCTCGCGGGTCGATATCTTCGTGCCCGCCGGCGTCGCAGTGCTAGTCAAGGTCGGCGAGAACACTACGGCGGCCCGGACGGTGGTGGCGCGATGGAAATGACCACTCCGCCGCCCCCGCGCGAAGGCATCCGCAAGGTGGTCGTCGTCATCCCCAGCGCATTTACCATCGGGAATCTCTTCTTCGGCTTCTGGTCGATCATCTCGGCGTTCAACGGCAATTTTCGGCAGGCCGGCTGGTTCATCGTGTACGCGGGCATTCTCGACTCGCTCGACGGAAGGGTGGCGCGCCGGATGGGCACCGGAAGCCGCTTCGGCGCTGAGCTCGACTCGCTGGTCGACATGGTCTCGTTCGGCGTGGCGCCGGCCCTGCTGATCTACTTCCTGGAATTCTCCACCGCCGGCCGCTTCGGCTGGGTGGTCTGCTTTCTCTACGTGGTGGCCGCGGCGCTCCGGCTGGCCCGTTTCAACGTGCTCTCCCACGGGAAGCCCACCCCGGGCTGGTTCACCGGGCTTCCCTCCCCCGCGGCGGGAATGACCCTGGCCACCTACTACGCCTTCAGCCAGACCCAGTGGTATCGGGCGTCGGTGGCGTACCTGGATCTGGAGCATCAGGGGCTGTTGGTGTTGCTGCTCCTGACCGCGGCCCTCATGGTGAGCAAGGTGCAATACCCCCGCGGCGGGCCGATCAATGTACGGAAGCCGGCGGGTCTCCTCGTGGCGGCGGTGCTGCTCGGGTTCATCATCGGGTCGATCGTGGCCCCGTCATCCTTCCTGTTTCCGTTCTTCCTGACGTACCTGACTTTCGGCGTGCTGCGCCACGTCATCCTGAGGCTCTTCGACACCGGAGGCGACGAATGACCTGGAGGGTTCACGTCCGCATTCTGCCGCGCAAGGGACTGCTCGACCCGCAGGGCCAGGCGGTTGAGCACGCACTTGCCGCGCTCCGCTTTCCCGAGGCGAGCAACGTCCACGTCGGGAAGGCCATCGCCCTCGATGTCGCGGCCGGCACCGCGGCGGAGGCCGAAGCCCTGGTGCGCACGATGTGCGATCAGCTCCTGGCCAACCCGGTGACCGAAGACTACGAAATCGAAGTGGAAGCCGGAGCACCGGCGTGATGCGGGTCGCGGTGGTCCGCTTCCCGGGAAGCAACTGCGAGCCCGAAACCTGCCGGGCGGTGGAGCGTGCCGGGGGAGACGCGTTCTACATCTGGCATCGCGACACCTCGCTCTCGGACGCGGATGCGGTAATCCTGCCGGGCGGGTTCAGCTATGGCGACTACCTCCGCAGCGGAGCTATCGCACGGTTCAGCCCGGTGATGGAGGCAATTCGGAGCCACGCCAAGGCGGGCGGCCCGGTCCTCGGCATCTGCAACGGATTTCAGATTCTCTGCGAGGCCGGGCTGCTGCCGGGTGCCCTGGTCCGCAACGCCGGACTCAAGTACCTGTCGCGGCCGGTGGATGTCCGGATCGAGCGGACCGACACACCCTTCACCAGCGCGTACCGTGCCGGCCAGATCATCCGCATTCCGATCGGGCACGGCGACGGTCGCTTCGTGGCGCCCGCCTCGCTGCTGGACCAGCTCGAAGCAGAGGGCCGGGTGGTGCTCCGGTACGCTGGAGCGCCGGAATCCGACGTCCCTTCCAATCCGAACGGATCCGTGCAGGACATCGCCGCCATCTGCAGCGCGAGCGGAACCGTCGTCGGCATGATGCCCCATCCGGAGCGGCTGGCCGACCGGGTTCTTGGCTCCGACGCCGGCCAGGGAGTCTTCGAGTCGCTGATGCGGTACCCTGTCACCCCTGTTCCTGACCCCTCACCCCGGTTCTCTTGAGCCTATGTCTACCGACAAGCCCAGCCGTAACGAGGACGAGTACTTCGCCCGCGAGGAACATGATCGCCTGGCCAAGCTTCGCGCCAAGGAAGCCGCCGACCGGCTCGCCGCGGAACGCAAGTCTCATTTTCTCAAGTGCCCCAAGTGCGGGGCCGGCCTGACGAGCGAGACCTTCCACGGGGTCCAGATCGAGCGCTGCCCCGACGACGGCGGGATCTGGCTCGACGCCGGGGAAATCGACTTGCTGATGAAGCAGGAGGATCCGGGCATCCTGCGCCGGGTCTTCGGCGACGTCGCCGGCTCGCTCAGGAAGAAGAAGTGACCCACGCTGCCGTCTCCGCCGAAGCGCACCCCTTCAAGGGCGAACGGCCGGTGACCGCCGAGGTGGTGCGTGAGCACAACCTGACGGAGGCGGAGTATGGCGACATCACCGCCATGCTGGGCCGGACCCCGACGCTGACCGAGCTGGGCATCTTCTCGGCGCTCTGGTCGGAGCACTGTTCCTACAAGCACACCAAGCCGGTGCTCCGGAAGTTCCCGACCGAAGGGCCCCAGGTGGTTCAGGGGCCCGGCGAGAACGCCGGGGTGCTGCGGCTCCCCGACGGATGGGCCGTGGCCTTCAAGATCGAATCCCACAATCACCCCAGCGCCGTGGAGCCCTACCAAGGCGCGGCCACCGGCGTCGGCGGCATTCTGCGCGACGTGTTCACGATGGGCGCGCGCCCGGTGGCGGTGCTCAATTCCCTCAGACTCGGCCCCCTCGACGACCCCCGGAACCGGTATCTCTTTTCCGGCATCGTGAAGGGCGTCGGCGACTACGGCAACTGCGTCGGAGTGCCGACGCTGGGGGGCGAGGTAGCGTTCGCCCCGGGCTACAGCGGCAATCCGCTGGTCAACGCGATGTGTGTCGGACTGCTCCGGGAAACCGACCTCATGCGGGCCCGAGCCCACGGCGTGGGCAACATCCTGCTCACCATGGGCTCCCGGACCGGGCGGGATGGCATTCACGGAGCCAGTTTTGCCTCGGAGGAGCTGTCCGCCAAGAGCGAGGCTCGGCGTCCCCAGGTGCAGGTCGGAGATCCGTTCACCGAAAAACTGCTGCTCGAAGCGACCCTCGAGCTGATCGAGGCCGGCCTGACCGTGGCCATCCAGGACATGGGCGCGGCGGGACTCACCAGCTCATCTGCCGAGATGGCTGCACGAGGCGGCGTGGGCGTCGAGCTGGATACCAGCCTGGTGCCGACTCGCGAGCCGGGCATGACTCCCTACGAAATAATGCTCTCCGAGACCCAGGAACGCATGCTCATCGTGGCCGAGCCGCACCGGGTCCCCGACATCCAGGCGGTGTGCGCCCGGTGGGAGCTGACGGCGGTCCCGGTAGGACGGGTCACCGATGACGGTCTCTTCCGCATCGTCCACGACGGGGTAACGGTGGCCGCCATACCGGGCGAGCGCCTGGTCGACGGCTGCCCCATCCATGATCCCGAGGCACGGGAGGCGCCGGCGGCCGTCGCCCGCCGTGCCGCAAGGCCTACGACGCCGCCGCGGGTCGACGCGGCCGGCGCGCTCACGCTCCTGCTCGACGATCCGACCATCGCAAGCAAGCGATGGGTGTTCGAGCAGTACGATTCTACCGTGCAGGCCGAGACCGTCCTCGGTCCGGGCGGAGACGCCGGCGTGCTCAGGGTGCCGGGTACGGGCTTCGGCCTCGCGATCTCGGTGGATTGCAATCAGCGCTACGTGACCCTCGACCCGTACGAGGGCGGGAAGGCCGCCGTGGCCGAGGCGGCCCGCAACGTCGCCTGCACCGGTGCGGTGCCACTGGGCATCACTGACTGCCTCAACTTCGGCAACCCCGACAAGCCCGAAGTGTTCTTTCAGTTCACCGAAGCGTGCCGCGGGATTGCCGACGCCTGTCGGGCATTCGGAACCCCGGTCACCGGCGGCAACGTCTCGCTCTACAACGAGAGTCCCACCGGCGCCATCGATCCGACCCCGACGATCGGGATGGTGGGCCTGCTCCACGACGTGACTCGACGGGTGCCCAGCCACTTCGCCGCCGCGGACAGCTCGATTCTCCTGCTCGGCACGTCCCGCGGCCATCTCGGCGGCTCGAGTTATTGGGAGGTGGTTCATGGATTCGTCGGCGGCGCGCCGCCCCCGGTGGATCTCGACGCCGAGCATCGGCTGCAGCGGCTGCTGGCCGCGGCCGCCGAACGCGGCCTGCTGCGCTCGGCGCATGATTGCTCGGACGGGGGCCTGGCCGTGGCGCTGGCGGAGGCCTGTATCGGGGAGCCGTACGCCGCTGCGCCGCGTGGCGCGAAGGTAAATCTCGCGAATCCCGGCGCGGTGCCCGTGGCCGCTCTCCTCTACGGGGAGGACGCGGGTCGCGTGGTGATTTCGTGCGGAACCCCCGAGGTCGCGCAGGTCATGGCGCTGGCGGCGGAGCACGGCGTGCCCGCCGAGCCCATCGGCACGGTCTCCGCCGCGTCGGAACCCCTGGAAATACACCTTCGCGACGGACACACGACGCTGCGCTGGCCCACGCCCGAGCTCAGGCGCACCTATTTCGACGCAATCCCCCGTCGGATGCGAGCCGACCCTGGCCGCGAAGAGGGCCGCTGACATGTGCGGAATCATCGGAGTTTCCGGAGTACCCGACGCCGCGCGCGTGGCGTATCTCGGACTCTACGCCTTGCAGCACCGCGGCCAGGAGAGCGCCGGCATCGTCACGGTCGACGCCCGGACTCTCGCCCATTCCCGTCGGGGCATGGGGTTGGTGGGCGACATCTTTCACGCGGCGGACTTTGGGGAAATGCCGGGCGACGTGGCGGTGGGCCACACCCGGTACTCGACCACCGGCAGCTCGGTCATCGCCAACGCGCAGCCCTGCGCGGCCAATTACCGCTGCGGCCCGCTTGCGCTGGCGCACAACGGCAATCTCACCAACGCGGCCGAGCTCAAGCAGGAGCTGGTAGCCCAGGGTGCCATTTTTCAGTCGTCCTCCGACTCCGAGGTGATCGTGCACCTGATCGCCCGGTCGGCCGCGGCGGAGCCCGAGGCGCAGATCCGCGAGGCGCTCTCCCGCCTCGAAGGGGCCTTCACCCTGGTGATCTCGGTAGGCCGCGCGGTCTACGCCGTCGTCGATCCCCGCGGCTTCCGTCCCCTGGTGCTGGGCCGACTGGGCGACGGCGTGATTGTGGCCTCGGAGACCTGCGCCCTCGATCTGGTGGGCGCTACCCTGCTCCGCGAGCTGGTACCTGGCGACTTCGTGCGGATCAGCAACGGCGTCGTGAAGAGCCTGCCGTCCCTCGCGCCCAAGCCGGTCAGCCGTTGCGTCTTCGAGCTGGTCTACTTTGCCCGGCCCGACAGTACCGTGTTCGGCGAATCGGTCGACCGGGTCCGGCGCGAGCTGGGCCGGCAGCTCGCGGTGGAGCATCCGGCGCCCGGCGCCGACGTGGTGTTCAGCGTCCCCGACTCCAGCAACGCGATGGCGCTCGGTTTCGCGGAAACCAGCGGCCTCAAACTCGAGCACGGACTGATCCGGAACCATTACGTGGGACGGACCTTCATCAACCCGACGCAGGCCCTGCGGGTGGCCAAGGTCAAGATCAAGTTCAATCCGGTAAAGGACGTGATTGCCGGGCGGGCGGTCGTGGTGGTGGACGACAGCCTGGTCCGCGGCACCACGAGCAAGGGGCTGGTACAGATGATTCGCGCCGCCGGAGCTCGAGAGGTGCATCTCCGCCTGGCCTCTCCGCCGATCACCGGCCCCTGCCACTACGGCATCGACACGCCGACCGAGGCGGAACTCATCGCTGCGACGCACTCTGCCGACGAGATTCGGGATTTTCTCGGGGTGGACACGCTCGGGTATCTCTCACTGGAGGGCATGCTGCGGGCCGCCGGAAACCGCAATGAATTCTGCCACGCCTGCTTCTCGGGACGCTATCCGATTCCGGTCGGCCACCAGGACTCCCGCGCCGCCGATCTCGTTCAGATGGTTTCGGCCGTACTATGACCGGCGCTTCGCCCCAGCCACTCGTCTATTTCTTCGGGCAGGGTCGCGCCGACGGCACCGCCGCGATGAAGGATGTGCTGGGCGGCAAGGGGGCGGGACTCGCGGAAATGACCAACCTCGGAATTCCGGTTCCGCCGGGATTCACTCTGGCCGCCAACCTCTGCGGCATCTATCTCGAAACCCGGGGCTTCCCGCCCAGGCTCCGGCCCCAGCTCGAGGCAGCGCTGGGGCACCTGGAGGCCGCTACCGGGCGGCAGTTCGGTGGCGCGGACGAACCGCTGCTGGTCTCGGTCCGTTCCGGCGCGGCGGTCTCGATGCCCGGAATGATGGAGACCATCCTCAACCTCGGACTCAACGATACCACGGTGGAAGGGCTCCGCCGCCGAACCGGCAACGCCAACTTCGCGTTCGACTCCTATCGCCGCTTCGTCCAGATGTACGGCGGCGTGGTGTACCACGTGCCCAAGCTGGTGTTCGACGAGACGATCAACCGGCGGAAACAGTCGGCGGGCGCCGCGCGCGACATCGACCTGCCGTGGGAGGCGCTTCGCGACCTGGCCGGAGAATACAAGGTGCTGATCAAGCGGGAATCCGGCAAGGAATTTCCCGATGATCCGATGGAGCAGCTCTGGGGCGCCGTGGCCGCGGTATTCGAGAGCTGGAATACCCGCCGCGCCATCGACTACCGCAAGCACCACGACCTCGACGATACCATGGGGACCGCCGTCACTATCATGGCAATGGTCTTCGGAAACATGGGCGAGGACTCCGCCACCGGCGTGGCCTTTACCCGGGACCCGTCCACCGGCGAGCGCACGCTCTACGGCGAGTATCTCCTCAATGCCCAGGGTGAAGATGTAGTCTCCGGCATCCGGACCCCCGAGCCGATCTCACGGCTCCAGGAGCGGATGCCGGAGGGTTACGCAGACCTGGAGCGGGTGGCCCGCACGCTGGAGCGGCACTTCCGGGATGTCCAGGACCTCGAGTTCACCATCGAGCGCGGCCGGCTCTACATGCTGCAGACGCGCCGGGCCCAGCGTAGCGGTCACGCGGCGGTCCGCTCGGCGGTAGACATGGTGGACGAGGGGCTGATCTCCGAGGAAGAGGCCATCGCCCGGGTGCCGCCCAACGACCTCAACCAGCTCCTTCACCCGACCATCGATCCCAAGGCGACACTGGACCTGCTCACGACCGGCCTGCCGGCCTCGCCCGGCGCGGCGAGCGGTGCGGCGGTGTTCGATGCCGACCAGGCCGAGATCCGGGGCAAGAAGGGCGAGCCGGTGATCCTGGTCCGCCGGGAGACGAGTCCGGAAGACTTTCACGGCATGGTGGCCGCCAGGGCCATCCTGACCGCGCGCGGTGGCATGACGTCCCACGCCGCGGTGGTGGCGCGCGGGATGGGCAAGCCCTGCGTGGCAGGGGCGCACGCCATCGAGGTCGATGAGCACGCCATGGCGTTTTCTGTAGATGGACGCCGGGTGAGCGACGGCGAGTGGATCACGGTCGATGGCAGCACCGGGCGGGTTTACGCGGGCCATGCCCGGCTGGTTCCCCCGGAACTGTCGAGCCACTACGCGCGACTGATGGGATGGGCCGACGAAATGCGGCATCTCAGGGTACGTGTCAACGCCGATACCCCGGCCGACGCCCACCGCGGTCGCGACTTCGGCGCCGAGGGTATCGGCCTCTGCCGCACCGAGCACATGTTCTTCGAGGGCGAGCGCATCGGCGCGATGCGGGAAATGATCCTGGCGTCCGACGGCGCCGGGCGGAAGAAGGCGCTCGACAAGCTCCTGCCGATGCAGCGCACCGACTTCGAGGGAATTTTCCGCGCCATGGAGGGCTATCCGGTCACCATCCGGCTGCTCGACCCTCCGCTGCATGAGTTCCTCCCCAAGGAACCCGCCGAGATCGCCGCGCTGGCCCAGGACATGGGCAAGACAGTGGCGGAGGTGGAGCGTACCATCGCGTCGCTGTCGGAGGTGAATCCGATGCTGGGCCTCAGGGGCTGCCGGCTCGGTATCATGTACCCCGAGATCACCGCCATGCAGGTACGCGCCATCTTCGAGGCCGCCTGCACTATCGCCTCCCGAAAGGGGCGGGTGCAGCCCGAGGTGATGATCCCCCTGGTGGCCCACGTGGTGGAGTTCCGAAAACAGGCGCTGGTCGTGCGCCAGATCGCCGAGGAGGTGTTCCGTGAGCGGCAAATCGCGGTGCCATTCCTGCTCGGCACCATGATCGAGCTGCCCCGCGCCGCGCTCACCGCGGACGAGATCGCCAGGGAGGCGCAGTTCTTTTCGTTCGGCACCAACGATCTGACCCAGACCACCTGGGGTCTCTCGCGCGACGACGCGGGAGTCTTCCTGCCTGCCTATCTCGAGCGGAACATCATCGAGTCGGATCCCTTCATCCAGCTCGATATCGAGGGCGTAGGCAAGCTGATCGCGATGGCGGTCCACCTGGGACGGGAGGCGCGCGCGGATCTCAAGGTAGGCATCTGCGGCGAGCACGGCGGCGAGCCGGGCGCGGTGGCCTTCTGCGAAGCGCAAAAAATGAACTACGTCTCCTGCTCGCCGTTCCGGGTGCCGATCGCGCGGCTCGCCGCTGCACAGGCCGCCCTGGCCGAGCGGGGCACCATGAATCGCACCCGCGCCACGGTCTGACTAGGCAGGCACCGAAGCGGCGTGCGCTCCGCGGGAAACATCGATCGTCTCTTCCCCACGCAGGTAGTTCTCGAACTCCGTCACCGGCAGCGGCTTCCCGAACAGAAATCCCTGTCCCCGGTGACAGCCGCGCTCCCGCAGGAAGTCTGCTTGCGGCGCCGTCTCGACTCCCTCGGCAACCAGGTCCAGTCCCATGGCCCCCGCCAGCGCAATGATCGCGGTAGTGATCGCCGCGTTGCCCGAGTCGGTGGTCACGTTCATGATGAACGAGCGGTCGATTTTGAGGGTCTTGACCGGGAAGTTCTTGAGGTAGCTGAGCGAGGAATAGCCGGTGCCGAAATCGTCGATGGCCAGGCTCACCCCGAGGTCGGCCAGCTCACGGATGGTCCGCCCCACGACGCCGGCAGGCTCCATGAGCATCGATTCGGTGAGCTCCAGCACCAGGGAGTTGGGCCGGAAACCGGTTTCCTTGAGGATCGTCCGGACCGTTTCCACGATGCTGTCATGGCGGAGCTGCCGGGCCGAGAGGTTGACGCACATCCGCATCGGGCCCAGGCCGACGGCCTCCCAGGCCTTCGCCTGGGTGCAGACGGTGCGCAGAATCCATTCCCCCAGCGGCACGATCAGCCCGCACTCCTCGCAAAGCGTGATGAACTCACCCGGGGAGACCAATCCGCGCTCGGGGTGCGCCCAGCGCACCAGCGCTTCCGCCCCGGTGGGCTTGCCGGTCTTGAGATCGATGATCGGCTGGTACCAGATGGTAAATTCGCCCGATTCCACCGCTTTGCGGAGCTGGCTCTCGAGCTGCATTCGGGCCATCGCCTCGGCGTTCATCGACGAGGAATAGAGCTGGTAGGTGTTGCGGCCCTGCTCCTTGGCGTGATACATCGCCACGTCGGCGCTCTTGAGCAGTTCCTCGGTGTCGGCGCCGTCGAATGGGTAGATCGCCACGCCGATGGAGGTGGTCACGAAGACTTCCTGGCTGCCCAGCCGGAGCGGCAGGCGGAAGGCCTCGAGCAGCCGCCGGGCTACGCGCACCGCGTCCTGCGGATCGGTGATGTCGGGCAGGATCACGGTGAATTCGTCGCCGCCCAGACGGGACACCTCTGCCACGCTTTCTTCCACGCCGACCCGCGAGACGCTGTCGCCCGAGCGTGAACACGCCACCAGCCGGGCCGCGACCTCCTTGAGCAGGACGTCCCCGAGATCATGCCCCAGGGTGTCGTTGATCCGGCTGAAGTGGTCCAGATCCAGGAAGCAGACCGCCACCAGCTTGTGAGTGCGTTCGGCGCGGACCAGCGCCTGCGCCAGACGCTCCTTGTAGAGCACCCGATTGGGAAGGCGGGTGAGGCTGTCGTAAAAGGCGAGGACGCGGACCTGGTCCACCATGCGCGCGTTGGACAGCGCCACCGCCACCTGGTCGGCCAACCGGCGCACCTGGACGGTTTCCTCGTCGGAGACCTCGCCGGGCTTCCGCCGCACGGCCAGGACACCGAGGAGTTCGCCCCCATAGCCCAGCGGATACGCCTCCACGACGACCCGTTCGCCTGGACGCCGGAAGTGGGCGAGGTAGTCCGGAATCGCGAGAGTGTCCTCTCCAAATACAAGGCGCTCGGGATGCCGGCGGGTTTCCTTGATGTCGTCCGGCGTGAGCACCGTGGCCAGCCGGCTCTGGCGCCCCGCGGCACAGAGGCCGGTCCAGGTGGTGCCCACCGAACTGCTACCCGCCTCCAGCAATGTCATGCTGATGGCCTCGCAGGGAGCGATCTCCGGCACCCGATCGAGCACGGTCTGCACGATGGCGGCGGTATCCACCGAGGAAAGCACGGCGCGATCAATTTCCGCGGCGGTCTTGAGGGCGCGGAACTGCCGGCCGAGCTGTAGCGTCATGGCATTGAACGCGCCGGCCAGCTCCTGCAGTTCATCGCCACTGGAAACGTTTACCGGTGTTTCGAAGTCCCGATTCGCGATCCGCCGCGTTCCCCGGCTGAGCTCGGCGAGTGGCACCAGGCTCTTCCTGATCTGGCTGATACCGAGCACCAGCACCAGGAAGAGGGCGAAGGTCAGGAAGAGTGGAAAGGTCCGCGAGAAGGCGGCCATGGGGGCCAGCACCTCCGACTGTGGCTCGCTCAACAGCACGCGCCACGCCGGAAACCGGAAGCGCCGGGTCTCGGGGAGCGACCACCAGGTAGCCACCGAGGCGCCGGTCTTGCCGGGCCAGTCGACTGTACCACGGGCCGTGGACGCGATGCGCGCGGCGACGGCGGGAGAGAACTTCGCGGGCAAGTCCGCCGATCCGAAGAGGATGCCAAATCCGGGATCCCAGAGCGACAGCTCGACGCTGCCAGGGAGCGCCTCCTTGTCGGCCGGGCTCCAGAGGTAGGAGGGGTCGATGCGAGCGACGAACGCGGTCGAGCCTAACGACCCGTCGGCCGACCGGTGCACGAGGTACACAGCGTATTCCTCATCGGACGGGCTCTGCACGATGACGGTGCTCTGGCCGGGGAGCAGGTCGGGTAGCGCCCGGGGTTCGAGCTTCGCGATCCGGCCGAGCTCGCCAACCAGGAGCGACGTGCCGCTATCCGTCACGCGGGCCAGCGCCTCCACCGCATAGAGCAGCCCCTCGCCGCAGTCTCGAGTGACGGGGTCCGCTCCATCGCCGTCGCACTCCGCGAGCCGGGGGACCACCTTTCGCATGTCGTTCTCGAGGAAGGTCAGCCGGTCGAACAGGGTCTTGCCCGCCGCGCTCGCGAGCGCGGCCAGCCGGTCGCGACTCTGCTCGGTAAGCTGTTCCGATACGCTCTTGAACGACAGGAAGGCGACTGCACAAGTCGGCACCAGCGCGCAAAGAACAAACAAAAACAGCAGCCGGCGCCCGAATCGGCTTCGGAGAAGCAGCCGTTCGACCAGCGGCTGGACTACCTTGTCGGGCCGAGAAGTGACGGTCATGGCATCCGCGTTCGAGTATCGTGCCCGGCGAGGTGTCCCGGTCCGTGCCATATAGAGCATGGCGCGGGCCAGTTGGAAGTGAGATTTCCAGCCTCGCTGACCGCAACGAGTTACGGCCGAACATGATGAGGTGCCAACTTTCGCATCTCCCGTGTCCCCCACGCTCCTTTGCAGTTGCTTGATCCGGAAGGCGGCTGAGGCGATTATCCGCGACCCATCACACCATTTCTGCAGACGAGGACCGCATGGCGAACCCCCTGGTCGGCGTCGTAATGGGCTCGAGCTCGGACTGGGAGGTCATGCAGCACGCCGCCTGGCGCCTGGCCGAGTTCGGCGTGGCGTACGAGACCCGCGTCGTCTCCGCCCACCGGACGCCGGATCTGCTGTTTGAGTACGCCGCCACGGCCGCGCACCGCGGCCTGGTGTGCCTGATTGCCGGGGCGGGTGGCGCGGCGCACCTGCCCGGGATGCTCGCCTCCAAGACGATGCTCCCCGTGCTCGGCGTCCCGGTGCCCTCCAAGCACCTCCAGGGGCTCGACTCGCTGCTCTCGATGGTGCAGATGCCCGCCGGTGTGCCCGTCGCCACATTTGCCATCGGCGAGGCGGGCGCTCACAACGCCGCCCTGCATGCCATCGCGATGCTGGCGGTCGCCGACCCCGGGTTGCGAGTCCAGTTGGAGAGGTTCCGGGCCGCGCAGGACGCCCAGGTTCGCTCCGTCACCCTGCCGGATCCCGTTTCCAGATGATACTTCCCGGCGCGACCCTCGGCCTCCTCGGCGGGGGCCAGCTTGGACGGATGTTCACCGCGCGGGCCCGCACCATGGGCTACGAGGTTGTCGTTCTCGATCCCGACCCGCTTTCGCCGGCCGGCGGCATCGCCAACCGGCACCTGTGCGCGCCCTATGACGATCCGGCGGCGCTCGAGGCGCTCGCCGGCTCAGTCTCCGCGGTCACCACGGAGTTCGAAAACGTCCCCGCAGCCGCTCTGGAATTCCTCGCCACCAGGGTGCGAGTGCGCCCGGGCCCCGGTTCCGTTGTGATCGCGCAGGACCGGCTACGCGAGAAGGCCTTTCTTGGAGAGGCGGGTATCCCTACGGCGGCGTTCCAGCCGGTATCCGACGCCGACGGGCTCGAGTCGGCGTGGGAGACGATCGGCGCGCCGGCCCTGCTTAAGACCAGCCGGCTCGGATATGACGGGAAGGGACAAGCCACGGTCGCGACCCGCGAGGAAGCCCGGCGCGCGTTTGCCTCGTTTGGGGGGGTGGCCTGCGTCCTGGAACGGAGGTTGTCGCTCGACGCGGAGCTCTCGGTCGTGCTGGCGCGCGGGGCTGACGGCGCGGTGGTCACCTTTCCCCCGGGGGAGAACGTGCACGCGCACGGCATCCTCCATACGACCACCGTCCCGTCACATCTGTCGCGCGAACTGACCGGTCAGGCGGTGGAAATGGCGGCTCAGGTGGCGGCGCGGCTCGACTACGTAGGAGTGCTGGGGGTGGAGCTGTTCGTTGCCGACGGAGGAAGGCTCTACACCAACGAGATAGCCCCGCGCCCCCACAACAGCGGGCATTTCACCCAGGACGCCTGCGACGTGTGCCAGTTCGAGCAGCAGGTACGCACCCTCTGCGGGCTGCCGCTGACGGCTCCCCGGCTGCTGACGCCGGTCTGCATGATCAATCTTCTGGGCGATCTGTGGCAGCGTGGCGAGCCCGACTGGGCCGCCGCGCTGGCGCTACCGGGCGTCAAACTGCATCTCTACGGGAAGCGGGAGGCCCGCCCGGGCAGAAAAATGGGCCACCTCAATTGCCTGGCGCCGACCGCGGCCGGGGCCCACCAACTGGCCAGGCAGGCGTTCGAGCGGCTGTCGCGCTAGGGCATCCGGCTCACGACTCGGGACAGCGCAGCCAGCTCCTGTCGGACGTCGTCGTCGGCTCCGCGCCAATTGACATTGAGCTGTGCAATGGCACGGAGCGCGGTGGGCTTGTCGCCCGTGGCCACCGCCGCCCGGGCCAGCCCCATCAAAGAGCGGGAGCGGCCCGGAGCGAGCCGCAAGGCCTTCTCGAACTCCAGCGTGGCCGCCGCCGGATCCATTTCCAGCAGCATCGTACCCAGGAGTTCGTGGGTGGGCTCCACAATGACCGGTGGACCAAACTCCATGGGCATGGCGTCCTCGATCGCCGCAGCCTCCCGGACCGCCTTCACCGCCTGCTCGCGGGAGCCGCCAAGAAAGAGCCGCATGCCACCCAGCTCGCGAGCCATCACCCGCGCGGCCAGCGTGCCGGGATCGTTGGGGCCCAGATCCACCCGAAGCGCCTCGACCAGCCGCGCCACTTCAGCGGCGGCGGTCGACAGCGCGTCCGGATTTCTTCGACGATAGGCGACGACGCCATCGGTAAAGAGATCGACGACGCTTCCCAGCGTCGACATCTGCTCGTAGTTGATTCGGTAGTCGAAGACGTTACTTCTCCAGTTCTCCGAATGAAGCAGGTAGTGCGACCGCATCTCGACCAGCGCCGTATACCGGGGCCGCATGGAGCCGCCGCTCAGGCTTTTGCGAAGCGTCCCGATGAGCTCGCCCGCCGCATGGTACCGTCCCTGCTGGATCAGGCCGTAGACCAGCCAGCTCGAGTAGTGCCCCGGCAGTGGGGCGGTGAGCGCCACCGCAATCCGGTTCTGAGAGACCACATCCTCCCACATTCCCATCGCGAGGAAAATATGGGTGGTCATATGCTGGGCGTGGGCGGCGTCCGGAGCAATCCGGGAATACGCCCGGGCCGCCACCAGTCCACTGGAAGCGTGGATCGGGTCGTCGAACGAATGAATCAGGTAGTGGGCGGCGCCGGGGTGCGTGGGGTTGGCCCGGAAGACGGTATCCGCGAACCGGGCCGCGCGGAGATAGGCTACCGTATCCCGTACTCCCTGGTTGAGCCCCAGCAGCGCCAGCGCATAGAACGCCTTCGCCTCCAGATCGAGCGGCTCCTCCCGGACCAGCCGCTCCATGACCTGGGCGTACAAGGTATCGCGACTCGGCTTGGATCCCGCTCCGTATAGCGCCTCGACCGCCTCGAGATACCTCTGCTCCCGTGCCGTCGGCGCCTTGGCGCGTCGGGCTTCCACGGTGGCTCCCAGACGCTCCAGCGCCCCGCGGGCGGAGGCCAGATCCTGTTCGTTCCAGACCGCGTGATTGTAGGTCATCGCTTCGCCCCAGTACGCCATCGCGAAGCCCGGCTCCAACGCTTCCGCCCGGCGGAACTCCTTTTCGGCGCTCTCGTACTGAAAGCTGTGGAGAAAGAGCACACCCGTCAGGAACGCGTCCTGTGCCGCCGCCGAGCCGGAAGTCGGGAACGTGACGGTGCCCAGGCGGGGCGCGGAAACCGGGGCTTGCGCCGTCAACGGCGCAGAGGAGCAGAGCAGGAAGACCGCTGCGGTGGCCAGACTGCGGCAGGGCATAGTCATGGGGTCGCCCAAAGATGCTTCCGGGAAGGGGCGCTGCCTAGAGGGGAACGAAAGAGGGGTCAGGGGATGCCCCCTGACCCCTCGATCCTGAGTCTGGCAGTTACAGTGGAGGCGCAGGGAATCGAACCCTGGTCCGAACCAGCTTCCAGTGAGGCGTCTACGTGCGTAGGCCGATGTCTTCGCGTGGTCCCGGGCCGGTCCTCGGCCAACCTTCCCGGAACGAACCTCCGAGTCTTCTTACCCACCGCGTCGGAGGACCACGGCAGGCCAGCCCGGCTTTGCTATTCGTCGTCGACGCCCCGGACGGGCTTCGTCGCCGAAGGTGCGTAGAGCGAGCTTAGCTCAGCTTACGCAGCCAGCGCCAAATTAGAGTTGGCAGTTGAACGTTTCCAAGCGGTTTAACCAGGGACCTGGACCTGGGCACGCTGCCCTACCTTCTACTGACCCGTCGAAACCAGTCGCCCCCGTGGTTGGTGGTGAATGTATCGTAATGGGAATCAGGCCCAGCGGCAAGGTATCCGGCCTCGATTCCCGGGGTCCAATCGGACGGTGAAGTTTCCATTTAAAGTGTATTTTTACAATCATATACGACATTCAACTCAACTAGATTATCAAGTTCATCTTCATATGTGACTCACTACGGTTCCCTAACTTGCCAGTTTTCTGGCGGTCTTTTCGACGACCTCCATGACCCGAAGCAGGTTCCCGCTCCACAACTTCGCGATCTGGGCTTCGGTGTACCCCCGGCGCACCAGTTCCAGCGTCACGTTGAACGTCTCGCTGGCGTCGCTCCAGCCCTCGATTCCCCCGCCGCCGTCGAAGTCCGAACTGATGCCTGCGTGGTCGATCCCGATCAACTTGACGGTGTAGTCCACGTGGTCCACGAAATCCTTCACCGTGGCCCGGGCCGGCGGGGGGAATTCCCGGTTGAGCGACGCGAGATCCGCCTGGAATGCGGTGCGCGCCGAATCGGGCAGCCCCTGGGCCGCGCCCACGCCGCCGACACCATACTTCTTGAGCAGCGCGGCCTGGGCCTGTTGCCGCTCTGGCGTCTCATGCCCGCATTTGACGTAACTGTTGAACGCGACCAGCTGGACTACGCCGCCGTTTTGCTTGAGGGCGAGCAGCTGCTCATCGTCCAGATTCCGGGAATGGTTGCAGAGGCCTCGCACCGCGGAGTGTGAGGCGATGATCGGCGCCTGAGTCATGGCCAGCGTTTGCATCATCGCCTGCTTCGAGGGATGCGAGATATCGATCATAATGCCGAGTCGATTGAGCTCGGTGATCACCTGGCGGCCCAGGCGAGACAGACCGTTGTGCTGCCAGATCCCATCCCGCTCGCCGGTGTTCGAATCGGAGAGCTGGTTGTGTCCGTTGTGCGCGAGGGACAAGTACCGGGCGCCCTGGTCGAAGAACACCTTGACATTGCCCACATCGGTGCCGAGGCCGTAGCCGTTTTCCACGCCCATGAGCGCCACCTTCCGGCCGCTGGCGTAGATCCGCCGTACCTCCGCGGCGGTCAGCGCGATCCCGATCCGGTCCGGGGCGATCTGCTCGGCCAGCCGGTGAACCGAGGCGAACTTCGCCATGGCCACCGCGTGGGCCTTCGCGTATCCCTCCGGGGTGAAGTCGTTCGATTGACCCACGTAGATGCTGAAGAACACCGCGTCGAGCCCGCCTTCTTCCATCTTCGGAAGGTTGACCTGCGTGGGCAGCCGCTGGGTGTAGTTCCGGTCGGGGGCGAAATTGACTGGATTGATGTCGACGTGGGTGTCGAGCGTCAACACCCGCTCGTGAATGGCGCGAGCCCGTGCCACCAGCGCGGAGTCGGTGGCCTGCGCCGTGAGTGAGGCGGCGGACAACAGGGCCAGCGCCGCAACTGCCGCCGAGCAGCGTCTCATCACTGGGTCGGCTCCTGGTTGGGGGGGGGAGGATGGGGACCATCGGCAACCGCCACCCGGTCCCGCCCACCCCGCTTGGCTGCATAGAGCGCGGCGTCTGCCTGGGTGGGGAGCGCTCCCCGCGTCTCCGCGGTTTCGGGACAGGCCGCTACCCCGAAAGAAGCCGTCAACGGCCATTTCTCGCCCTGCCACCGCCAGTCGCCGAAGATCAGCGCCTGGCGGATGCGCTCGGCCACTTCCCGGCCCCGCTCAAGCGAGGCTGCGGGAAGCCAGATGGCAAATTCTTCTCCGCCGATTCGCGCAACAGTGTCGTCATCGCGCACCGCCTGAATCAGGATTCGCGACATATGGACCAGCGCGTCGTCGCCGGCGGGGTGCCCCAGCCTGTCGTTGACGCTCTTGAAGTGATCGATGTCGGCGTAGATCAGCGCGCCGGACGGATCGCCGTGAGCGGTCATCACCTCGTCGAACCCTCGCCGGTTGCGAAGACCGGTGAGCGGGTCCCGGGCGGCTGCCTCCTCCAGCGCGCGGCGCTCCAGGGCGGCGAGCAGCCGGGGTCCGGCGGCCTCGATAGCGGCCCGGAAGGCCGCCAGCTCTTCCGCCGGCTCGGCGCCCTCGAGGGTCCAGGCCGCGATGGCCCCGGCCGGTTCCTTGTCGCCCGGGATGGGATACACGTAGGCGGGGTCGGTCCGCTTGCGGCGGTCCGCCCGGACCAGTCCGAATGGCGTCACCACTCCGGTGAGGGGGCCGGCGTTGCCGAGCGTCACCCGTTCAAGTGCGCTCCCCTTCTCCACCAGGGCCCGA
>JANNGX010000303.1:0-11430 GCA_031404115.1 Gemmatimonadales bacterium
TGCTCACCATCCGCACCGCCTATGCCGGCGCCGCCGCGACCGAAGTGAGCCGGTTCATCGCCGAGCCGATCGAGGAGGCGGTGGCGGCGACGCCGGGGCTGGTGGACCTGCGCTCGGTGAGCCGGAACGGCGAGGCGGTGACCACGCTGCGCTTCGGCTGGGGCACCAACATGGCCACCACGGTGCTGCAGGTGCGGGAGCGACTCGACAACGCGCGGGCCCAGCTCCCCGACCGCGCCGACCGGCCCACCCTCCTCACCAGCGACCCGGGCGAGCGGCCGATCGCCGTACTCGGACTCACCGGCCCCGGCGATCTCCGCTCGATTGCCCGCACCGCGGCCGACGTGCACTCCCGTCGATTGGAGCAGCTCGGCGGCGTCGCCAGCGTGGCGGTGGTGGGAGATCCCAAGGACGATATCCGGGTGGACGTGGATCCGGAGAAGGCGCGCGCACTGGGCGTGACGCCCGACGACGTGGCGCGCGCGGTGCGCGAGGCCAACACCGGAGCGCCCGGAGGGACGGTGCGCCGGGGCCAGTTCCGGTTCGCTCTGCGCGCGCTGACCGAGTTCCAGGGAGTCGATGAGGTATCCCGCACGCCGGTGGGGCCGGCGCGGAGCGGCATCACGCTGGCGGACATTGCCACTGTTGCCATGGGCAGTGCCGACCCCAAGACGATGACGCGGCTGGACGGCGCGCCGGCAGTAGGACTCGTGGTCTACAAGGACGCCGGGGCCAACACCGTGGTGGTGACCCGGACGATCTATGAAACCATCGAGTTGCTCGGCAAGGAGTTCCCCGACATCCGGATCAAGGTGGTGGCGGCCCAGGCGCAGTTCGTCACCGATGCGCTCTCCAATCTGGGTCAGGAAATCGTGATCGGCGGGATACTCTCCCTGCTGGTGATCTTCCTGTTTCTGCGCGACACCCGGGGGTCCCTCGCGATTGCGCTGATCATCCCGCTCTCCATCCTCACCTCGCTCACCATCCTGCAGTTCCTCGACGTCACCATCAACATCCTGTCACTGGGCGGCCTGGCCCTGGGCATCGGCCTCCTGGTCGACAACGCGATCGTGGTGGCGGAGGCGACGGGCCGCTATAAGGAGCAGGGGCTGCCCGACATGGACGCCGCCCTCAAGGCCACCCGCGAGGTGGCGGCGCCGCTCATCGCTGGCACGCTCACCACCGTGCTGGTCTTCGGGCCGATCGTCTTCGTGCGCGGGCTGGCGGCGGCACTGTTTCGGGATCTCTCGCTCTCGGTGGTGGTGACGCTGACCACGTCGCTGGTGCTCGCGCTGACCCTCATGCCCGTCATGATGGTGAGATGGCGGAAACGGCGAGTGACCGGTGACCAGTTACCGCTGACCAGTGAGACGTTACCGCTCACCGCCTGGGGCCACCGGGCCGCCGAGTGGTACGAGGCCGGTATGCGCTGGAGCCTGGCGAATCCCGGCAAGGTGTTTCTCACGGCCGCCGTGCTCACCGTGCTCACCGTCTTCGTGACGCTCCAGCTCCCGCGCGAGATCCTCCCACGGGTGGACGAGGGCACCGCCGTCGCGCAATTGTCGCTCCCTCAGGGTACCGCGATCGAGGAAACCGCCCGGCAGACAGCGCGGCTCGAAGCCGCCGCCCGGTCGATGGGCAGTGTGGGCATCTACAGCCGCATCGGTCTCGCTACGGACGAGGAGGTGCTGGCGGGCGCGGACCCGGGCACCAGCGCCACCGCACAGCTCATCATCCCGGTGCCCGACGGGCAGAACGCGCAGCGCTTTGCCGACCAACTGCGCGCGGCGGTGCCCGACCTGGCCAAGGGGGCCCTGGCCATCGACCTGGCCGGCCAGTCGGAGTTCGGCAGCCTGATCGGCCGTGAGGGCCGCCTGGTGCGCATCGAGATGACGGCGCCCAGGCTCGCCGAGGCGGCCCGCTGGGCCGACTCGGCGCGCCGCCTCATTGTGCCTCTCAAGACACTCGCCGATGTGCGCGATGCCTTCAGCGGCACCCAGCCCACGGTCGAGGTGACCCTGGAGCGCCAGCGCATTGCGGAGTTCGGCCTCTCGGTGGCAGCGGTGGCCAATGCGCTGGCTGGGGGGCTGGGCGGCGTGGCCTCGGGCGAGTTCCGCGAAACTGACCGCCGCACTCCCATCACGGTGCGTTTTGCCGGCAACGCCAACGAAGACCTGGCCACCGCGCTGCAGACCCAGGTACGCGGTATCCCGGTGGGTCAACTGGTTTCGGTGCGGGAAATTCGCGCCCCGGTGGAAGTGGTGCGCATCAACCAGCGGCCGGTGAGTGTCGTGGAAGCCATCGTGGAGCGGGGCGGCACCGCGCGGGCGACGACCGACGTGACCGACGCGCTCGCTAACCTCACGCCGCCGCCGGGAGTTTCCTGGCAGATCGCCGGAGCGGATGCCGAGCAGCAGCGCACCACCAGGGAGCTCTCGCTGGTGGCGGTGCTCTCGGTGGCGCTGGTGTTCCTGGTGCTGGCCGGCGAGTTCGCGTCGTTCACCATCCCGCTGCTGGTAATGCTCACGGTGCCGCTTGCGGCGGTGGGCGGCATCCTCTTTCTCTGGATGACCGGCCAGAGCCTCAACGCCGTGTCCCTGATCGGCATCGTGGTGATGATCGGCATGGCGGACAACGAGGCCGTGGTCAAGCTCGACGCAATCCGCCGATTCCGGGAGCAGGGCTTCGGCATCGAAGACGCGGTGTTGATGGGTGGAAGGCAGCGGCTCCGGGCCATCACGATGACCTCGATCACCACCATCACCGGTGTCCTCCCGCTGGTGTTCGGGTGGGGCAGCGGCGGTAAGCTCTACCAGCCCCTGGCCGCCGGCGTCATCGGCGGCAGCGTCTCGGCGCTCGCGGTGACGTTTTTTCTGCTGCCGACGGCGTACGCGTGGATGGAAAGACGCAAGGAGCCACTGGCATGATCAGATGGGCCACCACCCGCCCCGCGGTCATCTGGGCCTTCGGCGGCGCGCTGATCCTGGCGGGAAGCCTTGCGTTTGCCCGGCTGCCGCTCGCCACCAGGACCAGCGTGGAGCTCCCGCGGCTCTCGGTCACGGCCACTTGGTACGGAGCCTCGGCAGAGCTCCTGGAAACCTTCCTCACCTCTCCCGTCGAGGCCGCGATCCAGAGTGTGCGCGGGGTCAAGAAGGTGAGCAGCACCTCGAATGGAGACCGGGGCAGCGCCAGCATCACCGTCGAGCTCGAGCCGAATGCCGACGTGCAGCTCACCCGGCTCGCGATACACGAGCGGCTCCAGCTCCTCCGGGCCGACAGCCTTCTGCCGGACGGCGCCTCGGCGCCCACCGTGTCCAACTTCGTCCCCGAAGAGCTCGACGAGCAGCCACTGCTGCAGTACTCGCTGGCCGGCCCGTACACCCCGGGGACATTGGGCCGCCTGGCGGACGAACAGCTCGGACCCAGGCTCACGTCCATCCCGGGCGTGTCGGGCGTCACGAAGTTCGGGGACGCCGAGCAGGGCGTATCGGTGTCCTACGACGTGCAGCGCCTGCGCCAGCTCGAGATCTCCCCGGACCTCCTCCGGGCGGCGCTGGCGGGTGCCCGTGTGGTGCAGGCACTCGGCGCGCAACACGACGGGGCCAGCATCAAGAACGTCGTGCTGCGGGACCAGCCCCACGCGTACCAGGACCTGGAGAATCTGCCGGTACGGGCGGCCAGCGGCCGGGTGTTCCGGCTGGGAGAACTGGCTTCGATCCGGCCGGACGAAGACACCCAGGGCCGTTTTTCCCGGCTCAACGGCGTGCCCGCGGTGGGCCTCGATATCACCCGGCTGCCCGGTGCCGACGCGATTCAGACCGCCGCCCGGGTGCGGGCCGCGGTGGCCGAGCTGTCTCCCTATCTCCCTGCCGGCGTCAGCATGCGGCTGGAGTCGGACGAGAGCGTCGAGCTGCGCAAGCAGCTCCACGACCTGGTGATCCGGGGCGCCATCGCGTTTCTCGCGGTCACCATCGTGTTGCTCATCGGGATACGCCGGATCCGGCCGGTGATGCTGGTGATGGGCAGCGCCGCCATCGCGATCGCCGGCACGGCGCTCGGCCTGTACCTGCTCGATATCCCGGCCAATCTGCTCACCCTGGCCGGCCTCGGCATGGGCATCGGCATCCTGGTGCAGGACGGCGTCGTCGTGGTGGACCGGCTCCGCCGGGTTCCCGACACGCCCGAGGCCCGCGCCGCCGCGGGCAGCCGCATTTCGCGCGCGGTGGTCGGGTCCACCCTCACCACGGTGGTGGTGCTCTTTCCCTTCCTCTATCTCCAGGGCAACGCCCGCGCGGCGTTCGTCCCCTTTGCCGCGGCGTTCGCGCTGGGGCTGCTCTGGTCGGTCTTTTCCTCGGTGATCATGATCCCGGCAGTCGGGGTCGGCGGCGGCGCCGAGGTGGCTTGGCCCCGGCTGGAGCGATTCTACCTCGCCACGCTGGCTCCGCTGCTCCGCTGGCGCCGAGTCACCATCACGCTGGTGGTCGCGCTGCTTGCGGTGGTCGGATGGGGATTCGTGAAGCGAGTGCCCAAGTCGTCGTTCGGAAACTGGTACGGCCAACGGACGACCCTCTCCGTCTGGGTGAGTTTTCCCCGCGGCTCCGACCCGGAGAGTCTGGACCGGAGCATGGCCGAGTTCGAGCGAATCGCGGTGGGGCGCGAGGGCGTCGAGAAGGTCGAGGCCCGAGGGTTCGGATCGCAGGCACGCATCGAGGTGACCTTTACCAAAGACTACTCCCTCACCGCCCTGCCCCTCCAGATGCAGGAGGAGATGACCGAGCGCGCGGTCCTGGTGGGCGGCGCGTCGGTGTCGGTCACCGGCCGGGGCCCCGGATTCTTCAACGGCGGCGGCGGCTCCTCGGTAGCGTTCCGGATCAAGCTTCTGGGCTACTCCTTCAGCGGAGTGGAGCGGCTGGCCAAGGACCTGAAGCAGCGGCTGGAGGGGATCTCACGGGTCAGAAACGTCAACATCAACGCCGCGAGCTATTGGGGGGCGGAGCGGGCGGTGAGTGTGATTCTCACCCCCGACCGCGCCGCGCTGGCCCGGGCCGGCCTCACCTCCCGCGATTTTGCCGGCGCCATCGCCCGGGAAATCCGCGGCGCGGTCGGGGGGCAGCGGCTGGAATTCGACGGCGAGGAAATCCTGGTCACGCTCAAGGCCACCGGGTCGCGGGAGCGCTCGCTGGACGACCTCCGCAGCGCCCTGGTGCCCAACCCGACCCGCGCGCCGGTGCGCATCGGGGATCTGGCCCAGGTGAGCGAACGCGAGGGGCTGGGCACCATCCAGCGCGAGGACCAGCAGTACCTGCGGGTCGTGGCCTACGACTTCCGGGGCCCCGCCAAGCTGGCCAACCGCACCCACGAAGCCTTCATGAAGTCGATCACGGCACCGGCGGGTTACTCGGTGAGCGATCAGCAGTTCAGCTGGGAGGAGGATCAGAGCACCAAAGGGCTCTGGCTGGTGTTCGCCGCGGGGGTGACCCTGGTAATCCTTGCGGTAGCGGTCGTCTTCAATTCAGTCTGGGCCACCGGGATGGTATTCCTTTCGCTGCCGTTGTGCCTGGCCGGTGTGGCGGGAGTTTTCTGGGCCACCGGCACTTCGTTCAGCCGAGAGGCCGCCGTGGGTGTCATCCTGGTCGTCGGGCTGGCGGTGCACCAGGCGATTCTGCTCGTAGACGCAGCATTGGAGAAGCGTCGGTATGTCGGTAAGTCGGTAGGTCGGTATGAAACGGAATCTGCTACCGACTTACCGACCGACCGACCGACCGCCCGTGGGCTCTCTATCGAAGATGTCCTTGCGGCGGCAAGCGACCGTGCCGGGATGATCATGCTGGTCACCCTCACGACGCTCGCCAGCCTGATCCCGCTCGCGGTGGGCGCCGACAGCGACAACCTGTTCAGCTCGATCGCGCTGGCCACGGCGGGCGGGACCGTGGCCGGGACCATCGGCGCCCTCTGGATCGTGCCGGCGTACCTCGTGGGGCACTGCGGAAAGGCCCCCAGAGCCCCTCGGTAGCACCGGCTGTAACCTCCGTCTTTCCAATGATTTAGGTGGCTCCTTCGCGCTTGCTCGTGCGCGCCGCTCCCGGCTATATTTGGCCCGGCTCCCCACGCCCTTCCCGGACTGAAATCGCCCATGACCGCGCCCAACTCGCGTGAACGGATTCTGCCCCGCCCCATCGAAGAGGAGATGAAGCAGAGCTTCATCAATTATTCGATGAGCGTGATCGTGTCGCGCGCGCTGCCCGACGCGCGCGATGGATTGAAGCCGGTGCACCGGCGGATCCTCCACGCGATGAACGAGCTCGGCCTGGTGCCCGGGCGGCCCTACAAGAAATCGGCGACGGTCGTGGGCGACGTGCTGGGCAAGTATCATCCGCACGGTGACGCGTCGGTGTACGACGCGCTGGTCCGCATGGTGCAGGAATTCTCGCTCCGTTATCCGCTGGTCGATGGGCAGGGCAATTTCGGCTCGGTGGACGGAGATCCAGCCGCGGCGTACCGATACACCGAAGCAAAGCTCACCCGCATCGCGGTGGCGATGCTCGAGGACATCGACAAGGACACGGTCGCCTTCCAGCCGAACTTCGACGACCGGCTGGTGGAGCCCACCGTTCTCCCGTCGAAGATTCCCAATCTGCTGGTGAACGGCTCGAGTGGCATAGCGGTCGGCATGGCCACCAACATTCCGCCCCACAATCTCCGCGAGGTGGCCAAGGCCGTCGAGCTCCTGGTCGACAACCCTGCCGCGGAAACCGACGAGTTGCTCAAGCACATCAAGGGTCCCGATTTCCCGACCGGCGGCTACATCTACGGGACCAGCGGCCTCAAGGAGGCCTACAAGACCGGCCGCGGCAAGGTGATCATGCGGGCGCGGGTGCAGGTGGAGGAAAAGCCCAGCACCGGCCGCAGCGCCATCGTGGTGACCGAGTTGCCCCTACCAGGTCAACAAGGCGACGCTGCACAAGGACATTGCCTCGCTGGTCAACGAAAAGAAAATCGAGGGCATCAGCGACGCGCGGGACGAATCGGACCGCGACGGCATGCGGCTGGTTATCGAGCTCAAGCGCGATGCGAATCCGGGCGTGGTGCTGAACCAGCTCTACAAGCACACCGCGATGCAGTCCACCTTCGGGGTGATCAACCTGGCGCTGGTCAAGGGACAGCCCAAGGTGATGCCGCTCAAGGAGCTGCTGGAGCACTTCATCGAACATCGCCACCAGATCATCATCCGGCGGACCCAGTTCGACCTCACCGCTGCCGAAGCGCGCGAGCACATCCTGGACGGGCTCAAAATCGCGGTCGACAACCTCGACGAGGTGATCAAGATCATCCGCGGCTCGGCCGACAGCGACGAGGCCGACGGCCGGCTCCGCAAACGCTTCGGATTCTCCGAGAAGCAGAGCGAAGCGATCCTCAACATGCGGCTCGCCAAGCTCACCGGGCTCGAAATCGACAAGCTGGACGCCGAGCTGAAGGAGGTTCGTGGCACGATCGGCGAGCTCCGCAGCATCCTCAAGAGCAAAGAGAAGCGGATGGGCATCCTGAAGGCCGAGATGGCCGAGGTGGCCAAGGACTACGGGGACGACCGCCGCACCGAGATCATCCCCGATCAGGACGACTTCTCAGTGGAGGATCTGATCGCCCAGGAGGACATGGTGATCACCATCTCCCACTCGGGCTACATCAAGCGGATTCCCGTCTCCACCTATCGCAAGCAGCGGCGCGGCGGCCGCGGCCTGACCGGCGCCACCGGCAAGGAAGACGACTGGATCGAGCACCTGTTCATCGCCTCGACCCACGACTACGTGATGTTCTTCAGCGACAAGGGCCAGGTGTACTGGCTCAAGGTCCACGAGATCCCACAGGGGGGGCGCGCGGCGCGGGGCAAGCCGGTGATTCAGTGCATCGCGATCCGGCCCGATGAACGGATCGCGGCCCTGGTGCCGGTGAAGCAGTTCATCGATACCAAGTGGCTGCTCTTCGCCACGCGCAACGGCACCGTCAAGAAGACGGTGCTGTCGGCCTACGGCAACGTGCGGGCCAACGGCATCAACGCGATCAACATCGAAGAAGGCGACGAGCTGATCGACGTCCAGATCACCGACGGCAACAACGACATCGTGCTGGCCACCCGACTCGGCATGAGCATCCGGTTCCACGAGAGCGACGCCCGCGAAATGGGCCGAGCCACCACCGGCGTCAAGGGGATCGAGCTCGACCAGGACGACGCCGTCATCGGCATGGTGGTGATCCAGCGCGACTCCACGCTCCTGGTCGTGGCCGAGAACGGCTTCGGCAAACGGTCCGAGCTGTCGGACTACCGGGTCCAGAAACGGGGTGGGAAGGGCATCATCACCCTGCACAGCACCGAGAAGACCGGCGCCCTGGTCGCGCTCAAGGAGGTCCTGCCGGACGACGAGCTGATGATGATCACCAAGAAGGGCATCATCATCCGGGTGCCGGTGGAGGGCATCCGGGTCATCGGGCGGAATACCCAAGGCGTTCGCGTCATGCACCTGGACGAGGGAGACCTCCTGGTCGACGTGGCCCGGGTGGTCAAGGAGGACGAAGGCGGGGCCGAGGAGCCGACGGAGGATGATACGTCCGCACCCCCTGAGTGAAGGCGTCCCTCGAGGATCTCCGGAGGGCCGCCGCGGCACTCGAGGGCGTCGCGGTCCGTACTCCTCTCATCGAAGCCCCCGCGCTCTCCGACAGGCTCGGCGTTCCCGTCTGGCTCAAGTGCGAGCAGTGGCAGCCGATCGGCGCCTTCAAGGTGCGAGGCGCCTGGACCGCCATCACCCGCATGGCCGGGGAGCGACGGGCCAACGGCGTAGTCGCCCCTTCCAGCGGCAATCACGGTCGCGCGGTGGCGTGGGTAGCCCGGCGGCTCGGGCTTCGGGCGGTGATCGTGATGAACGACAACGCGCCGCCGGTGAAGGTGGAGGCGGTTCGCGCGGAGGGCGCCGAGATAGTCCTGGTGGATCGGTACGTGCGCCAGAAGGCGGCCGAAGAGCTGGCGGCGCGGGAAGGCCTGGCCATGGTCCCCCCCTTCGAGCACGAGGACGTGATTGTGGGTCAGGCAACGTGCGCGCTCGAAATCCTGGACCAGCGGCCGGACATCACCGCGATCCTGGTGCCGGTCGGAGGGGGCGGGCTTCTTGCGGGCTCCTGTCTGGCGGTCGCGGCGCTGAACCATTCCGCCGAGCTGATCGGCGCCGAGCCCGAGGGCGCCGCCAAGCTCACTGCGGCACTCGCGGCAGGGGGGCCCGCGGCGCTGGAGGGCACCGCCAGCATCGCCGACGGGCTCCTGCCCGTGGCGGTGGGCCGGCTGGCGTGGGGTCACATCGGACAACGGGTGCGACGCGCAACGCGTATTTCGGAAGCGGGCATCGCCGCCTCGGTGCGATACCTCTTCCAGACCATGGGACTCAAGGTCGAGCCATCGGGCGCAGTAGCCGTCGCCGCACTTCTCGAAGGACACTACCGACCTCCCGGACCCGTGGCGGCCATTTTGAGCGGAGGCAACGTGGACCCCGACCTCTTTGCGCGACTTACCGCCTGACATGACCAGCCTGGTCCCGCACGTGCTCGTCGTGGACGGCGACCAGACCTTCGCCCGGACGCTCTGCCGCCTCCTCACCGAGAACGGCTACGACGCCGCGACGATCTCGAGCGGCGCGGCCCTCACCGAGTACCTGCTGACCCAGCCGGTGGACCTCCTGCTACTGGACCTCTCGCTCCCGGGCACTGACGGGTTTTCCATTCTCGAGACGATCCGGCGGGACCCCGCCTGTCGCAATCTGCCGGTGCTGGCGCTCTCCTCCGCGGGGAGCCCGTCGCCCGCGACCGGCGCCGCGCCATCCGGCGCCTCTGAGGTGATCGCCAAGCCGGTGCAAGTCCGGGAGCTTCTCGCCAAGATCCGGGCCCACCTGCGGGCCGGGCGAGCCCTCAACCGGTCCCGGGCCGAGGTCCGATCCCAGGCGGCGCTGGCGGAGCTGGTGCGGGAGATGACCACCGATCTTCCTCCCCGGGAGTTGTTCCAGGTCCTGGTGCGCCAGGTGGCCGCCGCCCTCCGGATTCCCCGATGCTCGATCCTGCTGGGCAAGCCTGGCGCGGAGCGGGTGACGGTCGCGGCGGCCTCCGAGAACCCGATGCTGACCGACCTCTCGGTCGATGTCCGCCGCTATCCTGAAATCCAGAAGGCCCTCGCGACCGGCGAGGTGGTCCTGGTGCGCGATGCGCCCACCGACCCCCTCTACCTCGGCATGACGACCATCGAGACGCGATCGACACTGGTGCTGCCGTTTTCGCTGGGTGGCGAGCGGGCCGGTGCTTTCTTCCTCCGCACCGGCGAGGGCGACCCTCCGCTGGGCGACGCCGATCTGCGTTTTGCCGCCCGGGTGGTGGACTCGGCGGTGTCCGCCATTGAGAAGGCGCTGGGGGAAGAGGAGTCGGTTCGCCACGGCGAACACCTGCGGCGGCTTGCCGATACCGATCCGCTCACCGGCCTTCTCAACCGCGCGGCGCTGGAGCGGCGGCTGGGCCAGGAGCTCGAGCGCGCGGGACTGGCCGGCACCTCGCTGACTTGCCTCCTGATTCACCTGGGCGACCTGAAACGCCTGACGGTCACCCATGGCGGTCGTACCGGAGACCGTGTCCTGGCCCAGTTCGCCGAGCTGCTCCGGCGGGAGCAGCGGACCATTGACGTCGTGGCCCGCCACGGAGAGGAGGAATTTGCCATGCTGCTGCCGGACACCGGCGGCCCCGGCGCGCGCCTCTTCGCGGAGCGAATCCTCGCTCAGGCGGGCCGAACCACGTTCGGGGAGCCGGACGAACCGATAGCCGTACCGGTCAGCCTGGGAAGCGCAACCTATTCTGGCGCGCAGGTGAGGGACGGGGGTTCACTGCTCGAGCGGGCGGGAGAGAACCTCCTGCGCGCCAGGTCGGACGGCAGCAACAGCTACCGAAATTGAGCGCGCTGCGTTGTCCCCGCTGCGGTGCCACCTTCGATCCGCCGGCCCGCTTCTGCACCAAGGACGGCTTCCCGCTCGTGCCGGGAGGCGCCCCGATGCCCACCACACCGCGGACCTTCGGGCTGCACCGCACCGGAGAACTGCGGCTGCCACCGGCGCGACGGGGTGACCCCGCGTCCGGCCTCTCGGGCCGGGTGATGGACGGGCGCTACCAGATGGAGATGCGGGTAGGCGAGGGGGGCATGGCCTACGTCTATCGAGCCAAGGACCGGGAGACCGGGCGCACCGTCGCGGTCAAGGTGCTGATGTCACGGCTCACCGGCGACCCGGAAGCGGTGGCGCGACTGAAGCGCGAGGCCCAGGTGGCGATGCGCCTCGATCATCCCAATGTCTGCGGGATCCTCGCATGGGGTGAAGCGGGCGGCATGCCCTACCTGGTCATGCCCTTCCTGGACGG
>JANNGX010000304.1:0-30193 GCA_031404115.1 Gemmatimonadales bacterium
CCGCGGGAAGGCGCCCAGCCCCCGCCGCCCGCGGGGCTGGTGCTCATGGCGCCGAGAGGCGATCTGGCGCTGGTCCAGGCCGGCACTGATCTCTACACCGTCACGATACCCCAGGTCGGCGGTCCGGTTCCCACCACCTCGGTGTCCGGCGGTCCGGTGCCGATCAAGCGACTCACCGACATCGGCGGCGAGTTCCCCTCGTGGGGCGCCACCGGACGCATGGTCCACTGGGGGATGGGCAACGCCTTCGTTTCCTATGATCTCGATAAGGCCAAGGTGGTCGACGACAGCCTCAAGCTGATCGACCGCGCGAAGGCGGACAGCACCCGCAGGGCCGCAGCGCGCGCCGACAGCCTCAAGGCGCTCCACGCCACGTCGGACAGCATCACGAAGGCTGGCGGGCCGGTGCCCGATTCGATTCAGTCCCGTATCGATATGCTGAAGGCCGATTCCGCCCACGCCGACTCGGCCAAGAAGAACACCGAGAAGGCCAAGGCCGACAGCACCAAGCTGGCGGTGGCACGGACCGACAGTCTCAAGCTGCTGAACGCGAGGGCGGACAGCATCAAGAAGGCGGGCGGGACGGTACCCGATTCGATCCAGTCAAGAATCCTGGCGCTCCGGGCCGACTCGACCAAACGGGTGGTCGAGAAGCCCGGCTACAAGCCGGATGAGCTCAGGCTGAAGGTGGGTGCGCCCAGAGACGCGCCCAGAGGCACGGTGGTACTGCGCGGCGGACGCGCCATTACGATGAAGGGAAAGGAGATCATCGAAAACGCCGACATCGTCGTGAAGGACAACCGGATTCTCGCAGTCGGCAAACGCGGTGAGGTCAAGATCCCCGGTGGGGCCCGGGTCATCGACGTGACCGGAAAGACCGTCCTGCCCGGGTTTGTCGACACCCACTACCACGCTCAGGGACTGGTCTGGGAAATTCACCCGGCGCAGCATTGGGAGTACCTCACCACGCTGGCCTACGGCGTCACTACCACGCGTGACCCGCAGACCCAGACCACCGACGTCCTGAGCTATCAGGACCGGGTCGAGAGCGGGGGCATGATCGGTCCCCGGATCTACACGACCGGCCCCGGGGTCGGCCTTCCTGACGGAGAGAATATCCGGGATCTGGACCACGCCCGCACCGTGCTCAAGCGCTACAGCCAGTACTGGGACACCAAGACCCTGAAGATGTACATGGCCGGCAGCCGGCAGCAGCGCCAGTGGATCATCATGGCCGCCAAGGAGCTGGGCATCATGCCCACCACGGAGGGTGGGCTCGACTTCAAGCTCGATCTCACCCACGCGATGGACGGGTATCCGGGCATCGAGCACTCGCTACCCATCGCGCCGCTTTACGATGATGTGGTGGAGCTGTTCAAGGCGTCGCAAACCACCAATACCCCCACGCTGTTGGTGTCCTACGGCGGGCCGTTCGGCGAGAACTACTACTACGCTACCGAAAACGTTCACGACGACGTCAAGCTGCGGCACTTTTTTCCCGAGCCCGCGCTCGACGCGAGGACTCGGCGGCGGGGCACCGGCTCGGGAGGCAGTCCCGGCCCGGGCGGCTGGTTCCGCACGGAGGAGTACGTCTTTCCGAAGCACGCCGAGTTTGCCAAGCGCATGGTCGAGAATGGTGCCCGCATCGGCGTCGGCAGCCACGGCCAGCTCCAGGGCCTGGGGTATCACTGGGAGCTCTGGTCGATGGCCTCGGGGGGAATGTCGGCCCACGATGCCCTGCGTACTGCCACGATCTATGGTGCCGAAGCCATCGGCATGGGCGCCGATCTGGGCAGCCTGGAGGTCGGCAAGATGGCCGACATCATCGTGATAGATGGAAATCCGCTAGAAAACATCCGCAACTCGAACTCGATACGGTACGTGATGAAGAACGGGCGGATCTACGAGGGGAGCACTTTGAATGAGATCTGGCCCCGTGCGCGCGTCCTGGGATCGCAGTACTGGCGGGAAGGGGCCCCGAGGACGGCGGCGGGGATACGGTAAGTCGGTAGGTCGGGTAGGTCCTACCGACTCACCATCGCCAGCCAGAAACGGTGGTAGGCTTCCTCTGTCCCGCCCGCAGGGGCACCTTGCAGCAGGCGCAGCTGGAGGCCGTCGAGGGCGGACTGGATGAGCGGCGCATGGCTCCGGAGCTGATCGCCGAGTCCCAGGGACCGGCTGAGCGTCTGGGCAAAGGACTCCATGTCCGCGGATCGCTCCGCCGCCGCCACCCGAAGAGGCCCGTCCGCGGCCAGCAGGCTGAGCCAGGCGGCATACCAGCCGGACTCCACCTCCTGGACCAGCACCGTCCAGAGGCGGTCGAGGGCGGCCGACCCGGGCACGGCAATCGCCGCGAGCCGCCGGGCAAAGCGATCATCCCTGAGCGTCTCCGCCGAGCGGACCAGCAGATCCTGTTTCGAGCGGTAGTGGTAGTTCACAAGGCCCTTGGCGCAGTGGGCTCGGTTGGCGACCTCCTCCACTGTCCAATTGGTCAGTCCGTGAAGCGCGATGACGTCGATTGCCGCTCCGAGAATGGCGTCTTTCACGGGACCTCCAGTGGTTTCGTCGATTGACTGACCGGACATTCAAACGTAACACGTTGAAAGCAAACGTCAATGCGAGTCATCCTCGCGCTTGTTGTGGTTCAGATCATTTACGCCAGCGGCGTCATTGTCGGCAAGTTTCTGCTACCAATCGTGCCCGCGCCGGTGATTGTCACCCTCCGAATGGTCGTCGCATCCGTCGTGTTCTTCATCGCCCACCGGGCCATGAAAGGGAAGGCCCCCACGAGCATCTCGGACTGGGCAAAGTTCGCAATGCTCGGCGTCCTGGGAGGGGCAGGCAATCAACTCCTCATCCTGCTTGGTCTGACCCGGACCACCGCGATCAACGCCGCGATCCTTATTCCGATGATTCCGATCTTCACCGTGGTCTTCGGGTGGGCCTTCGTCGGAGATCGGCCCAGCCGGCTCAAGTGGGCCGGGGTGGCGGTGGCCGCTCTGGGGACGATCTACCTCATCGGCCCCGACCGGGTCTCGCTCGCCCCCGATGTCGCGCTGGGGAATGTGCTGGTGCTTCTCGGCATGGCCTTCAACGCGCTCGCCTTCCTGTTGTCCAAGCAGATGCTCGAGCGGTATTCGCCGGTCACGGTGGCGTTCTGCCTCACCCTGACCGGTCTGATCGGTGTGCTGCCGCTCGGGGTCAACGCCGCCGGATCGGTGCATCCCGAGTTCCTGGATACCCGGATGCTGCTCTGGCTGGCCTACATGACGGTTTTTCCGACCACCGTCACCTATTTCCTGAATCTCTGGTCGCTTCGGCGAGCCTCGCCTACGCTGGTGACGAGCTTCATTTACCTCCAGCCGCTCTTCACCACCGCCGTGGCGCCGCTGGTGCTCCAGGGCGAGGAACTCACCATGCGGGTTGCGCTGGCCGGCGGCGCCATCTTTCTGGGAGTGGCAATCGTGATCTTGGCCGAGCAGCGGCGCAGGAATGCCCTGACGGCCACCTAGACCGTCGCGGTGATCCTCATCCTGGTGCCCCAGGGATCGTGGGCGACCGCATCCTTCCCCTCTCGCGTCACCTCGTAGCCGCCCGCCCGGAGCGACTGCACCGCGCCTTCCACCTGTTCCACCTGGGGCAATCGGATGGACCATTCCAGCAGCCGTGCGTCACCCTCCTTCGCGGAAGGCGCACCAGGCGCCCAGGTGTTGGTGCCCAGATGGTGGTGGTAGCCGCCGGCGGACAGGAACAGCGCTCCCGGGAACCCGAGCCGGATTCGGTCCAGCCCCAGGCCGACGTGGAAGAAAGCCTCGGCCTGTTCCAGGTCACCCACGTGCAGATGGACATGGCCCATACGTGTGCCCGCCGGGGCCCCGGTCCACCGCGTGTTTTCGGTGGCCGCGAGGAGGTCTTTCACGTTCAACGGATCCGTCGCCATGGCGATCGAGCCGCCCTCGACTCGCCACGTACTGCGCGGTCGGTCGGCATACACCTCGATGCCCAAGCCGTCAGGATCGGTCAGGTAGAGCGCCTCGCTGACGAGATGATCCGACATTCCCGGGTACACCCCGATCGCGGTGAGGTGCGCGAGGAAACGCCCCAGCTCGGCGCGCCCCGGCAGGAGAAGCGCGAAGTGATACAGGCCGAGCCGACCGCGGCGCGGCACCGGAGTGGCCCCGCGTCGCTCGGTGAGCTCGACCAGCGGCGTTGCGTCGTGCTGCGCGGACAGCGTGGCCAGGGCACCGGATCGCTCGAGCGGGCGCAGCCCCACGACCTGTTGATAGTAGTTCACCGACCGGTCGAGGTCGGCCACCTCGAGCCGGACCGGGCCCAGGCGGAGTCCCGGGGGAAGCCGAAAACCCGGCGGCGCCTCCGTGAAGGAATCGTTCATTGGTTCTGCGGCATGCTTAGAGCACCCGGCGCCTGGCCAGCGCGCGATCGAGGGAGAATCCGCCCGCGGCCGGTAAAGACCACCGCCAGCGAGGCGGCGGCAAGCGCCAGCGGGAACTCGAAACCTTCGGGCTGAAGCACCCACCGTTCAGGTGCACCAGCATGATGGCGCCGGCCATCGTGAGCGTCCAGGCCGAGTTCGGCGAGCCGGGTCAGCAGCCCGATCAGCAGCGCGATACCGCCCAAGAACTCGACCAGTGCAACCATGGGGCCGGTCACTCCGGGAAAGGGCACGCCCATTTGCCCGAACGCTCCGGCGATGCCGACAACGCCGAAGACAAAGAGCTTCTGGGCGCCGTGGGCGATGAAGATCGTCCCGACGATGGCCCGGAGGATGGTGAGGCATCGAGCCTGGTGAGGGGAGCACTGGGGGTCATGGTACCTCAGAAAAGACGCGAAATCCGAATTGAGCAACTAAATGTTATAACATCGAATCTATATGTTATAACATTCAATGTCAAGCCGGTGCGCACCTGGTGTTGGGGTCATCGGGAACTCGCGGTGGGATGGCGGAGGGGTGCGCTGAATTGCGGCAATTGAGCGCTGGCGAAGGTTCCTTTCTGAAACTAAATTCCGGGCTCAACCGTAGATCGGATGTATGACGGCGCCCAACCACCCAACTCCGCTCCCCTCCGTCTTTTCGCCCCTCGCGAAGGCCTTGCTCGATGCCTTCAGCGAGGCGGTGATCGTATTCGACCCGCAGGGGAAGGTGCTGTACGCCAATCAACAGGCCCGTGAATTGGGCCTCGACCTGAGCCGCCCCGCCTCCGACCTCATGCCGGCCCTGGCCGAGCTGGGCGGACGGCTCAAACCCATTCGAGTGGGCAATCTCGATCTGGGAGAGGCGATGTTCATTCAAGGCAGCGTGGGTCCAACCACGCTGGCCGACCGCGAGCGCGAAGCGATTGTTCGCTCGCTCGATGAGCATGGCTGGCGCCTGGCCGAAACGGCTAAGAGTCTTGGGATCAGCCGCACGACTCTGTGGCGTCGTCTCCGGGCGTACGGCCTGCATCGTGACGGCCGGAGCAAGTGGGCCCAGGCGTCATAGTGCCTGGTCTGCCGGTTGCGCCACCCGGTTCCCTGTTTCCGGTACCTGCTTAGCTTCCTTCGATGCGGTCTATCCTGATGCTGACAGCAGTCGCGGGGGCGGCGTGCGCCGGGCGCGCCGACGCGCCGGCACGCCCCCGCGCGGGCACGATCGGGGTCGAATGGACCGGGTCCCAGCGGGGCAGCTTCAGGGCACCCGCCACCGCGCGATGGTGCGCGGCGGACTCGGTGCTCGAGGTCCTCGCGGTCCGGGGCGATACTGCGGTGGGGCTCACGCTCATTGCGCGGGACTCGCTCCGGGCCGAAATGTATGTGGTCAACGAGACCCAGAACTTCACTCCGGGCCGTCCGCAGGCCAGTGTGGCCCTTCGTATTCTCGGCGAGGTCAATCTCCTGGGGTTCGATGCGATGGGGGGGCAGGTCCAGGTGACCTCGGGGGGCGGGCCGACGGTGTCCGGTACCCTGGAGGTGCGGCTCCGGCCGGTTTCCAGCAATGACACCCTTCAGATGAAGGGGTCATTCGAGCTGCTTCAGGTCACGCCCGCCACGGGCGTCTGCGGGCGGGCCAATAAGCCCGGGGCCGGGTAGATTTCGCCCATGGCGGAAGCGACGTATTTCAGGAAAGGTTTCGGCCTCAAGGGCGAAATCGAAGGACTCCTCTCCACCGACTACCACTCGCACCTCATCGAGGCGCTGCGCTCCCGGGGCCACCGGCTCACGGTGGGTCCGCTGACGTTCCGTCTGGCCAAGGAATTCGGGTTCTGCTACGGCGTGGACCGGGCGGTGGAATACGCGTACGAGACCCGCCTGAAGTTCCCGGACCGGCGGCTTCACCTGGTCGGCGAGATCATTCACAATCCGCATGTGAACGCCAAGCTCGAGGCGATGGGCATCAGCTTCCTGCACCGGGCCACGAACGGCGAATTCGACTTCAGCCCTCTCACCGCCGCTGACGCGGTGATCATGCCGGCCTTCGGCGTCACGATTCACGACTTCGACCGCCTGAAGGCCATCGGCTGTGTGCTGGTGGATACCACATGCGGCTCGGTGCTGAACGTCTGGAAGCGGGTGGAGAGCTACGCCAGAGACGGTTTCACCGCGCTGATCCACGGCAAGCTGTGGCACGAGGAAACGAAGGCGACGGCGAGCCAGGTGATGAAGCATCCCGGGGGCCGCTACCTGGTGCTGCTGAACATGGAAGAGGCCCGCGCGGTTTGCGATTTCATCGAGCGCGGGGGTGACGCCGGCGCGATGGCCGTCCGGTTTGCCGCGGCGATGTCACCCGGATTCGACTTTGCCCGGGACCTGGACCGGGTGGGGCTCGCCAATCAGACCACGATGCTCTCGACCGAATCGCTGGCCATCGCCGAGGAGGTTCGGCGGACCATGGTCCGGAGGTACGGCGAGGCCGCCGCGCCGCTCCATGTGCGCACCTTCGACACGATCTGTTCGGCGACCCAGGAACGCCAGGACGCAGTGATCGAGCTGCTGGCGGACCCGCCCGAGATCATGATTGTGGTGGGAGGATACAACTCCAGCAATACGACGCACCTGGCCGCGCTCTGCGCGAGCCGCAACGTGCGCACCTACCACCTCGAAGATTCCGATTGCATCGATCCCGTGCGCGGTGAGCTCCGTCACCGGCCGATCGGCTCCAAACAGCAGACGGTCGAAACCGGGTGGCTTGCCGGGGTTCGATCGATCGGAATCACCGCGGGTGCTTCGACGCCCAACAACAAGATCGGCGAGACAATCGTCAGGATTTGCGCCTCGGCCGGCGTGGCGGACCTGCTGGACGGGGCGTTGGCGTAGGCGCGGGGCTCGCCGGTACCGGGCGAGCCCCGACCCCACGCCTATCGTTGTTCAGGTTATGGGCTTGGGGTTGTACACCGCATTGCCCCAGGCCAGCATCGGAAAGAAGATAAAGCTCAGGAATATCAGTCCCAGCGCGAAGCCGACCCCCTTGCCGAAGTTCTCTGCGAGGGCGATGTACACGATGATGAGCACGACGATGTTCACGAGCGGAATGAGGCAGAGCAGGAGCCACCAGCCCGGCTTGCCGGCGATCTTGATCAGGACGTAGACGTTGTAGATGGGGATGAGTGCCGCCCAGCCCGGCTTGCCCGCCTTCTCGAAGACCCTCCAGATCGATGCGATGACCACCACAATGAACACCAGCCAGACCACCACCATGAACATGCCAGGCCCTGTATCGTCCATCGCAGCGCATCCCGGGTTGGAGTCGTAGCTAAGATACGTTCCATGCGTTTCGCCGCTAGAGACGCCATGTGGGGCCTCGGCGCGGATCCACGCTGGCGGAACGCGCGTTTGGGCGATACGATCTCCACATGACCATCCCTTCCCGTTCTACCCTGGTGCGCGATGCCCTCGCCGAGCTGGCCCCGGTCCGGGTCAAGAAGCTCTTCGGAACCGAGGCATTTTTCCACGCGGAGCGGATGTTTGCGGTGCTGGGCAACGATGCCCTGATGGTGCGGCTGCCGGAGCCGCTCCGCACCGACACGCTCGCCGCGGCCGGCGCGCGCCCTTTCCTGTCGGAGCGGCTGGCGCTCACCCATGGCTGGGTGGAAGTCCCCTACGCGAGCGAGTTGGCCCACCTGACCCGACTGGCCCAGGCCGCCCACGCGGCGGCGGGTCGGGGCCGGCGGCCCGCCAAGCGGCGGTTTCGGCGGGCGGGCAAGCGGAGGGCGGTGAGCAGTCACCAGTAACTGGTCACCGGTTACCGAGTAGCTCCAGCACCGCCGCAATGGTCCGCGGCGCGCTCCCCTCCGCCCGGTTGTTGACCAGGATATAGGCAGGAATCCGCAGTTGCTCCGCCGTCTCCACCACCCGAACCAGGTCGCTCCGGAGCTCCGGGTTAGGATCCCTGATCCTGTCATAGGGCTGGAACGCGTCCACCGCGTCGGCGTAGTAGCGCCCGGGGCGGAGCAGCGCCCGGACCACCAGGAAGCTTGCGGTGATCGCGCCGGGAAGGTCGAGCTGCATGCCGATGGAGGGCATCCGGGTCCAGGAGCTCAGGACGTGGGCCACGTCGTGCTCGCGCAGCACCGCGAAGTAGGCCGGGGTCAGGAACTCGGGATTGCGGATTTCCACGCCGTAGCGCCCGTCCTTTGGCAGCTTCGAGAAGAAGTGGTCGAGCCATCCCGCAAACTCGGGCGGCGCCACCTTGTTCTCCCGCGCAATGGCCTGGAATTCGAAGAGCAGCGGCCCGGTGTGCCCCGCGAAATGTTCCCTGAGCGGCGCCCACACCTCATGCAGAAACAGATCCGCGTTGAGAAAATCGGGATTGGGCTGCCCCGCCCGGACCTTGTTGCGCGCCTTGGCAAAGGTGTGCACGGTGATGCGGTCCCACACCTTGCTCAGGCAGGGGAAGCCTTCCGGCAGCACCGCGGCGTAGCTCCCCAGCGTCTTCTCGGCGAGCGGAGTGTAGAAGCTCGAATCGATGCCGACGGTGCCGAACAGCGGATAGCCGGCGTACTCGGCCAGCATCTCGGCACCGGCGCCGCTCGCCGGGTAATCCCGCTGGTACACCAGCCCTTTCCAGCCCGGGTAGGTCCAGGAAGACGTGCCGAAGCGGATGCCGTCGGGAATGGCGGCCCTGAGCCGGGCCGGATCTACCGGGTCGGGAGCGGACACTGCTCGAGCTGCGGAGCTGCGACGACGCTGGTGACGGGGGTGCTCAGGGAGCCGGCTCGATCCGGAACACCCGGCCCGAGGAGAGGATGACGTAGATCTCCCCGCCGGCGTCTTCACCGAAACTGGTGATCTGGCCGCCCGGTCGAAGCGTGGCCCAGTCAAGCGGCTGCGTGATCCCGGTTCCGGACAGCCGGAAACTTCTGACCCAGCCCGAGCAGTAGTCGGCGTAGAAATAGTGCCCGCGAAGGGCCGGAACGGCGGAGCCCCGGTACACGTAACCACCGGTCACCGAGCACCCCTCGCTGTGGCCGTAGTCGAGAACCGGCAGGGTAAGGCCGGTCCGGATGCAACCGGAGGACGGGCTGAAACAGGCGGTGCCCTCCATGATTTTCCAGCCGAAGTTGAGCCCCCGGCCGAATTGGGCCACGTCGGTGCTCGCGTCGATTTCTTCGCGGGAGTTCTGTCCCACGTCTCCGATATAAAGATCTCCGGTGAGGCGGTCGAAGCTGAAGCGCCACGGGTTACGGAGACCGTAGCTCCAGATCTCCGGGCGCATGCCTGACTGCCCCACGAACGGATTGTCGGCGGGCACCGTGGCCTGGCCGGCGGCGTTGACGTCGAGGCGCACCAGCTTGCCGAGTAACGTGTTTCGATTCTGCCCGTTGCCGTTGGGATCGCCGCCGGATCCGCCATCGCCGATGCCGGCATAGAGGCGACCGTCCGGACCGAAGGCCACCATGCCGCCGTTGTGATTGGAGAAGGATGGGTGGGGCACCGCCAGCAGAATCTGCTCGCTGGCAGGGTCGGCCACCTCGGGGTTTGCGGTGACTTTGTACGAGGCGATCCGGATATCGCCGGACGTATTGGTGTAGTAGACCACGAACCGGCCGTTGGCGGCGTACTGCGGGTGAAATGCCAGTCCCAGGAGCCCCTGCTCGCCGCCGTTGGAAATCTTGTTGGAGATGTCCAGGAAGGGTATCGGCACCAGCCCGTCGTTCCTGATGAGGCGAATCCGCCCGCCCTGCTCGACGACGAAGGCCCGGGTCAGATCCCCCGGCGGGCTGGTCAGGAATACCGGGGAATTGAGTCCGTTGGCCACTTCTCGGAGGCGGGCCGCCAGCACAGCGGGCGGATCCCCGGAGCCCGGACCCGCGGGGTCCGCGGAGGCATCACAGCCGACTGTCATGACTGTCAAAATGAACGTGCCGAGTCCGGCCATGCATTGCACCATCATGCCCCCTCCGTTGCCCGTGATCGAAGATACTCTTGCGACGTCTCCCGCCCCCGCTCGCCGCACGCTGCGTGGTAGCGCCTGGCGTCCTGGGGTCTATTGCACGTGCTCCGGTACCACCGTTTCTCCGAATTTCTTCCCCAGCGCCTTCAGGTATCCGTCCGCGGTGCGATGGACGCCCATGGCCTTCATCATGACCCGGAAGATCGGATTGGAGACGTAACCGGCTTCGGTCACGGTGAGCTGGGTGCCTCCGCCCGCCGGCTCCAGACGGTACGTCCAGGTGCCCCCGAAGGAAGCGTCCGGTGGTGCGTCGATGCGGGTCACCAGGCGGGTGGGCTCGGTGGCTTCTTCCACGATCATCCGCATCTCGAATCCACCGGCGTTCTGTTCCCAGACCTCCTTGCCATTCTCATCGGGAAGCCGGCGTGCGCTCTTGAGCTCGGACCAGGTGCCCACGAGCGAAGAAAGATCCCGAACTACCGGCCAGATCCGGGCGGGCGAGCTCTGGAGCCTGATCCGGCTCGACGCGGTATGCTCTCGCGGAAGCGCCAGTCCCACGGCGAAGACGATGCCTACGATCAGAACCAGCCCGAGGACGATGCGCACCAGGACACCCATACTGCCTCCCTAATGAATGCGCAGAATTTCGTTCGCCGCCAGTGAAACCGCAAATCGGATTCCCCGGTTATAGTTGGTGGACCGCATGACCGTACCCGAGATCCCGGTTCGTGCCGAAGCGCCTTCCCTCGTCCTTCCCTCCGCCGGCATCACGATGGCAGGGATGGTCGCGGGGCTGTTGTGCGGCGCAGCCGCCCACCGGTGGACCGGCTCGGGGTGGGATCTGGCGATCGGGGTCCTGGAGCCGCTGGGAACGATGTGGCTGGCGGTGCTTCGGATGCTGGTGCTGCCACTCATGGTGTCGGTGCTCATCGTCGCCATCGGCCGGGCCGGCAGCGGCCAGGCCGGCCGGCTCGGCTGGTCCTCCCTTTCCTGGTTTGTGTGCTTCCTTGCCGTGGCAGCGGTCGCGACCATCCTGCTCGGGCAGCTCGTGATCCAGGCAATTCCGGTGGATGAAGCCACGCGTTCCGCGTTCCAGGCCGCCGCGCGGGAAACGGCCGCTGGAGAACCCCCGCTCCCCTCGCCGACAATCCGGGATTGGTTCGTCAACCTGGTGCCCCCGAATCTCTTCGCGGCGGCCACCCGAGGCGACCTGCTCCCGGTGATCGTGGCGACCCTCCTCTTCGGCGCGGCGTTCCGATACGTGCCGGTGCGAGGCCGCGACATCCTCCTGGACCTCGCCCAGGCCATCGCCGACTGGTGCTTTGCGCTGGCCGGCCTGCTCTTTCGGGTGCTCCCGGTGGCGGTGTTCATATTGACGCTGGTCTCCACCGCACGATCAGGCGCCGGGCTGGCGTCCGGGCTGGTGTATTACGTGGCACTGGTCTCCGCGTTCCTGGCGGTGGGAACCCTGCTTCTCTACCCGGTGACGGTCTGGCTCGGGCGTGTGCCCGCGTCCCGTTTTGCCCGGGCTGTGTGGCCGGTTCAGGTTCTGGCGTTTTCGACCCGCTCCTCAGTGGCCTGTCTACCGGCGATGCTGAATGCGGCGCGTCGGGGGCTTCGGCTGCCTGAGAACGTGTCGAACGTCACGCTGCCGCTTGCCGTGTCCTCTTTCAAACTGAACGTGGCAATCTCGGCGAATTTCCAGCTGCTGTTCCTCCTGCATGTGTACGGCCGGGACCCCGATCCGGTGACGCTGAGCGCAGCCGTCGCCGCCCTTACCCTCCAGAGTTTTGCGACCCCGGGGCTTCCGAGCGGCGCGATCTGGACGACAACTCCGGTCTATCTGGCGCTCGGTATTCCGCTGGAAGGAATCGTGCTGACGAACGTGGTGGACACTATCCCGGATTTGTTCAAGACGACGGCCAATGTGACCGCCGACCTGAGCATCGCCGCGATCGTCGCGAGACGCGCGAGCCCGCCGCAGGAGGTGGCGTGATCCACGTACTCGCGCCCCGGGGGGGACTGTTCGGGATCGGCGACTTCGTGAAGACCGATGGGGCGGCGCTGGCCGGCATCGTGACCGTCACGAGCTACGAGGACGCGTTCGCGGGGAAGCCGCTTCCGGTGGGAGGCTACATCTTTGCCGGGCTCGACCAGCTCACCGAAACCGAAACGGAGCTCGTTGCCCGGTTGCATCGCGTGCTGACCGACGTGTCCCCCGCGCTGCCCCGCCTGAACCATCCGGACCGCTGGCGTCCTCGGGGCGACCTCCTGAACGCTGCGTTCGAAGCGGGGATCAATACGTTCGGTTCGACACGTGTGTCTGCGTCGAGCCGTCGCCGTTTTCCGGTTTTTCTTCGCTCGGAGTCAGAACACTCGGGCAGTCTCTCCCCGATTCTCCACACCGAGGCCGGCCTGGCGCGAGCCGTGGTGGCGGCCCTGCTCCGAGGGTACCGGTTCCGCGATCTGCTGGCGGTGGAGTATTGCCATACCGCCGATGGCGAGGGGGTGTTCCACAAATACTCGGCGATGGTGGTCGGGCCGCACGTAGTTCCGCGGTCGGTGACGACGAGCCGCAAATGGGTCACAAAAATCGGGGGGCGAATTACCGATCCGGCGGCGGCACGAGCGGAGCGCGAATACGTCGAAGGCAGCCCGCACGAGCAGTGGCTGCGCGGCGTGGCGGCGCTCGGGGGTGTCGAGTATGGGCGGATCGACTACGGCCTTCGCGAGGGCCGTCCCGAGCTCTGGGAGATCAACACCAATCCCACCATTGGTGCCCAACTGGCCAAACCGCTTCCGAACGCCTGGCCCGAAGGCGTGGTACCGGGAAACCGGTTGTCTTACGAGAAAATCTGCACCGCGATGGAAGACATCAACCGCCGGGCAGTCGCCGCGCTCGAAGCAGCGGGTGCCGGGGCCCGGCAGTTGCATGTGCCGGTGTCGGCGGGCGAGCACAGCCGCCTGCGCCGCGAAAGGGCCCGGCGCGATCGGCTCTTCAGCCACCGGACGGCACTCATGGTGGCCACCGCCCCGCTCAGAAGTCTGTACCGAGCGGTGCGGCGGGCACTCCATCGCTGACAGCCCAGCGCGGGTTTAGGGCGCAGGACGCCGGGCGCGCTTGCTGGGGGCTGGAAGCGTGAGCGGCTTGATCGGCGACTGCGCCAGCAGCTTGAGCGCCTCGGTCACCCCCCGTTCGAGTTGCGGGTCACGGCCCGCCGCCACCGACTTGGCGTCCAGCAGGACTTCGATGTCGGGCGGGATGCCTTCTCCCTCGGCGGGCCATTCTCCGTTCAAGGTGAACACCGCGCTCGAGGGGGCGGTGATCGTCCCGCCGTCTACCAGAGGATAGGGCACCGACGCGGCCACCAACCCGCCCCAGGTTCGGGTGCCGATCAGGGGCCCGACCTTGAGCTGCCGGAACGCCCACGGGAAGTAGTCCCCGCCGGAGCCCGCCAGCTCGTTCACCAGAAGCACCTTGGGCCCCAGGATGCCCGCCATGGGCAGGGGATAGTGCACGCCGCCCGGCGCATCGTTGCTGACGCCGCCGATGGGCTGGCGTCCCATGTAGTCGACCATGTAATCGTCGAGCAGACCGCCGCCGTTGAAGCGTTCGTCGATCACGGCGCCGGGCTTGTCCTGCTGGGCAAAGAAGTAGCGGTTGAAGGAGGCGTAGCCCGGCCCGCCGGTATTGGGCACCCAGACATACGCGAGCCGGCCGCCGGAGAGCGAATCCACTTTGCGGCGGTTGTCTTCCACCCAGGCACGGGTGCGCAGCGCTGCTTCGCTGCGGACCGGCACCACCGTCACCGTCCAGGAGCCTTCGAGCGCGGGGCGCTCGTTGACCCGGAGCACCGTCTGCCGCTCGGCGGTGCCGTCGAGGAGACGCCAGGGATTGTCGGAGGCCCGAAGATCGGCGCCGTTTACCTCGAGGATGTAGTGGCCGTTGCGGAGTCGGAGGCCGGGCGCATCGAGCGGCGCGCGGAGCTCGGGATTCCAGCTTTCTCCAGTGTAGATGCGCCGGATTCTCCAGCGGTCTCCTTCGGGAATCAGGTCGGCGCCCAGCAGGCCGGTGCGGGTGGAGTCCACCTGGGGGAAATCGCCGCCGCCCACGAAGCTGTGGCCGACCGAGAGCTCCCCGCCCACCTGATCCAGGATGTAGGTGAGGTCGGCGCGGTGCCGGACGTATGGGATGAGCGGCGAGTAGCGCGCGTAGACCGCATTCCAATCGGCGCCGTGCAGGCCGGGATCGTAGAAGAAGTCCTTCTCCAGCCGCCAGGCTTCGTCGAAGATCTGTTTCCACTCCGCGGCGGGATCGAGCTCTGCCTGCAGCGACACCTGGAGGCGGCCTTCGCCGGGCCGGGGCGGAGTCTCGGTGGCGGTGACGGTCCATTGCCCGGCCGACTGGTAGAGCAATTTTTTCCCGTCGGCGGAGATGGAGAATTGTCCGACCCCGGTCAGGAATGACTCGGCCTTCCGCTTGGAAATCTCGTACTTGTGCAGTGTGGTGCCCGGCTGGAGTGGAACCCGCTCGGCCAGGAACACCGTCCCGGCGGGTCCGGTCTCGAGGCCGGCATAGTCCCGCACCGGTACCTGGAGGGCAAGGATCCGACGGTCGAGACCATCAAAGTCGATGCGCACCGCGGTGGCGGAGGCAGTCGCGGAATCGCTGGGCGCGGCTGGGGGCGCGGGGGCCGGCGCGGCTGGCGCGGGCGCCGCGCCGGCAGGCGGTGGAGGGCGCGGCGGAGTGACGGCCTGACCTTCCTCATCGCTCTGCGGACCGAAGGGGGTGGAGTCAGCTGCTCGTAGCAGCGCGATGTAGGCGCCTCGCGTCACCGGGCGGCCGATGCTCGAGATGTTGGCCCAGCCGCTCGAGAGCCCCAGGTCGGTGCTGGCGAGAAAGTACAGGTGACGGCCGTTCCGGTCCCACGCCGGGCTCACGGCGTCGGCGAGGGGATCGGTGACCGGCCGGACCGTTCCATCGGCCAGCGACCAGACGACAATGCGCCGGAAGCGGTTGGGAAAGGCCTTGGAGTAGGCCAGCCACGTCGAATCGGGCGACCAGGTGACGCCCATGCCTCCACGGAAGAGGAGGTTGCCAACGGTATCGGCGGTGGTGAGGGCACCGGTGGCGACTTCGATGACCCGGATCCGCGAGCGATCGTCCACGAACGCGATCCGCTTTCCGTCGGGCGACCATTCGGCGGCGTAGGCAAACTTGGCCTCACCGATGGAGATTTCGCGCGGAGCGCCGAGCCCCTCTTGCGCGCCGATCAGGAGGCGATAGCCCTTTCCGGAATCGGAGAACCACGCCACCTGTTTTCCGTCGGGTGACCAGACCGGGGTACGGTCGGCGGCGCCGGCGCTCCGGGTCAGGTTCCGCGCGTCCCCCTTGTCGACGGGGACGGTGAAGATGTCCCCTCTCGCCTCGAACAGCGCGCGCTTGCCGGTAGGCGAGATCGCCGACGCCGAGACACTTCTGCCCACGTCGGCCCAGCGCGGCGTGGCCCAGGGGAAATCGCCGTGCACGATGATGGAGAGCTTGCGGGCCGCGCCGGTGACGGGATCCAGCAGCTGGACATAGCCATCCTGCTCGAGCACCAGGCTCCCGCCGCCGGCCGCAAGCCACTTCACGTCGGCGTCTTTGAAGCGGGTGACCTGGCGCACGGTCCGGGCACCCGGATCGTAGGCCCAGACGTTCACCGCGTAGTCGCGATCGGAGAGGAAGTAGATGGTCTGGCCCACCCATACCGGCTGGGTGTCGGACGTGCGCTCGTTGGGCAGGCGGACTTCGTCGAGGCTGGCCAGATCGAGAATCGTGATGGGCGTATTCTGGCCGCCGCGGTAGTTGCGGAACTCGATATCCCAGCGGCTCACCCGGTCGTACACCAGCCGTTTGCCATCGGGTGACCAGGCGCCGCGAACCGCCATGGGGGCGGGTACCAGCTGCTCGATGCCCCCGTCCACCGGCACCGTCCAGAGGCGGTTGAACCCGGTGGGGGCGGTGTTCCGATTGGACGCGAACAGCACCAGCTTGCCGTCAGGGGACCAGCCACGGGCGTCGTCGGCGCCGGGGTGCCAGGTGAGGCGCCGGGGATCGCCGCCCTCTGTCGCCATTACGTAGACGTCGCGGTTTCCGCTCCGGTTCGAGGTGAAGCTGATCCAGCGCCCGTCGGGAGAAAACTGCGGGTCGGCCTCCACCGCGGGGGTGCTGGTCAGGCGCCGGGCCTCGCCGCCGGCCTTGTCCACGATCCAGAGATCGCTGCCGTACTCGAAGGCGATCTGCGCGCTGCTTACCGTGGGTTGCCGGAGCAGTCGGGTGCCCTGCGCCGCGAGCGGGAAGGGGAGGGCGAGGGCCAGAGCCAGGGCGAGACGGGAAAGGCGGCGATTCATGGAAAATCCGGAAGTCGGTTGGGGGGAGACCTGCCGCCTCAAAATACTGTTGTCGTGATCCGCTGGCGAATTACCGGGGAGAGCGATGCAGTTTTGCCAGCATCCGTTCCAATCGGTCGAGATGGGTCTTGGTGACCGTCAGCCCTCCGAACTCCTCTTCCACCCGGCCTCGAAAAATGAACGGCCCCGGATCGAAGAGGACGTGGCCCCGGGTCCGGTGCACCTCGGGAAAGAGCACCGTCTCGATCAGCCCGTCGCCGTCGTCGAAGGTGGCGAACTGCATCGGCTCGTCCTTGGCGGTGTGGACCGGTTTGGCGGTGGTCAGCATGCCGGCACAGAGCACCGCCTGGCCGACATGCTGATGGAGATCGTTGGCGGAGACCAGCCGGAACCGCCGCAGCGATTCCCGGTGCAGCGTCATGGGATGGCAGTCAGTGGAAAAGCCCAGCAGCTCGAATTCCGCTTTTCGACGACGCTCCACGGTGTATTCGGGGAGACGCACGGACGCACGGACGCACGGACGCAAGGAAGAGGATAGTTCCTCGCTTTGCGTCCCTGCGTCTGTGCGTCCGTGCGTCTCGTCCGTCTCCCACAGCATCTCCGGCCGCGTCTTTCCCTCCGCAATGCTGTCGCACGCGCCCACCTTGATCAGGAGGCGGAGATCGTCGGGGCGGAGGCAGGTGCGGGCCCGGAGGTCGGCGAGGCTGGTGAAGTCCGTCCTCCCGCCGAGGATTCGCTCCACCGCCCCCACGCTGAAGCCCTTGATGAACTGCAACCCCACGCGGATTTCCGTTCCGCACCCCGTCGTCTCGAACCGGCTGGCATTGACATCCGGCGGCCGCACCGTCACCCCGGCGCGCCGCGCCTCGGCGACGTACGCGAACGGGGCGTAGAATCCCCCGCCGTTGGCCAGCACCGCCGCGAAGAATTCTGCCGGATAGTGGGCCCTGAGGTAGCCCGACTGCTGCGCCACCTGGATGTAGGAACAGGAGTGGCCCTTGCAGAAGCTGTAGCCCGCAAAGCTCATCACCATGTGCCACACCTGCTTCGCGGTGTCCTCGCTGCGCTTAAGCGCCAGCGCCCCCGTGAAAAACTCCGTCGCATAGGAGGCCAGCGCCTTGACCGGACGCTTCTTGGAGAGCGCCTTGCGGAGCCCGTCGGCGGTGGAGAGCGGCATCCCGGCGAAGGCCGCACACACATTCACCACGTCTTCCTGGTAGACCATTACCCCGAAGGTTTCGGCCAGCACATCCCGCAGCGACGGATCGAGCGGCTGGTACTGCGCGCCGTGCAGCCGCTCCAGGTATACCCGGATGAAGCGGTTGGATGCGGGGCGGATGATGCTGGTGTTGAGCACCAGCAGCTCGAATTGCTCCGCCTTGCTCTTGATGCAGAGCAGTCGCGACGCGGGCGACTCGGTGTAGAACACTCCCATGGTCTGCCCGCTGCTGAACAGCTTGCGGGTTTTGGGATCTTCTCCCGCCTCGGCGGAGGTGTAGTCGAGCACTCGCCCCGTGTTCGCGCGCACCGCTTGGATGCCGTCCCGGATCACCGCCAGGGAGCGATTGCCCAGCAGGTCGATCTTCACCAGCCCCGCATCCTCGGCGCCGTCCTTCTCGAACTGGATGACGGGAACCGTCAGGTCGGGCGCCCCGTCGAGCACTTTGACCGCGGGCTCCAGGGGGACGTAGTCGGTGAGCGCGCCGGGGACGATGACCACCCCCCCGGGGTGGAGCGAGAGATGCCTCGGCGTGCCGACCAGCGGCGTCGCGCGCCGGGCCAGCTCGATCCAGGCCGCCGGGAGGTCGAGGCCGGAGTAGTTGGGATGCTCCAGCAGCAGCTGCTCGATGGGCACGTCGTCGCTGTACCAGGGAATCCGGCGGGTGACCTCGCGGATTTCTCCCGCGGGACGGCCCTCGACTTTGGCTACCTCGCGGAGCGCGCCGCGCAACTTGAAGGTGTTGTGGTTGGCCACCATCGCGGCCCGGGGCTTCGGGTAGCGACGGAACACCCACGCCAGGATGTGGTCCCGCTCGTCCCAGGGAAAATCGAGATCGATGTCGGGCGGATCCTTCCGCTCCGGATTGAGGAAGCGCTCGAACAGGAGTCCCGAGCCGAGCGGCTCCACGTGGGTGATGCCGAGGGCATAGGAGACGATCGAATTGGCTACCGAGCCGCGACCGCAGTGGGTGGGGCCGTGCTCGATGATGTCCTTCACCACCAGGAAATAATCGGCGAAGCCCTTCATCCCGATGATGGCGAGCTCGTGCTCCAGCCGGTCCCGGGTGATGGGGGCGATAGTGCCGTAGCGCCGGGCGGCCCCCTCGTAAGCCATGGCCCTGAGCTGCTGCAGCGCATCGGTGGCCTCGGCGTAGCGCGGCGGCACGATGCGGCTTCCGATGGGTATCCGGTAGCGGCAGCGATCGGCCAGCTCCCCGGCGCGGTCGAGCGCCTCGGGAACATCGGGAAAGTGGCGGGAGAGCTCGGCGGCGGGTTTGAGCCAGGCGTCGGGCGGGAAGACGGCTTCTGAGAGCGTCGAATTGCGATGGATCGCGACCAGCAGCCGGTGCCGGGCCCAGTCTTCCGCGTGGGCGAACATGGTTGCATTGGAGACGACGGGGGAGACCCCGAGCCGGCGCGCGGCCGCCAGCACGGCGTGGCGCTCCTTGCCCGGCCGAAGCTCGGCGTAGACCTCGACCGGGCCGCTCCGGAAGACGATGCGTTCCAGAAAGGGAACGCTCGCGGAGAGGAGAGCAACGCCACTCCGATCGTGAGCGAGCTGCTCGGAGAGACGCAAGGACGCAAGGACGCCAGGACGCGGGGTGGGGTCACCTTGCGTCTTGGCGTCTTGGCGTCTTGGCGTCCTCCAATGAATCGCGGTCACCGCCCTGCAAATCGCTCCCCAGCCCGCCTCGTCCGTCGCGAGCGCCACGCACTCCTCGTCGTCCAGCACCAGGTGCGCGCCCAGGATCGGACGGACTCCCGCCTCCTCCGCGGCACGCTGGAATTCGACGGCGCCGTAGACGCCGTTGGTGTCGGTGCACGCGAGGGTGGAGAACCCACGGGCGGCGGCGGCGGTGACCAGAGCGTCAGGACTGGAGGCTCCCTGGCCCATGGAGAACCAGGAATGGACGTGGAGGTGGGTAAACACCCCCTACAATACCGAAGAAATACCGAAAATCAAGCTCACATTATAAAGCATTGCTGTCAAATTAGTTAGATCACTATGCCAGACCGTATCCCTATTCCACGCGAACCGGTACGCGCACCACCAGCCGCGGCTGGGGAACCGTGACGCGCACCTCGATTCGCAGCTCGCCGCGCTTGGCTGGCAGGAACTCGAAGTCGTAGGTCTCCCCCATGCTGACCTCCTGGCGGGCTCGGCGGGGCGTGCGGTCCCGGTCCGGGAGATCGGCGCCGTCCTTCGCCACTGGACGCCACTCCACGATCAGCGTGTCGCGCAGGTTGGCGAACGAGCTGTCGGGCCGCGCGGTCAGGGTGACCGCCGCGTTCGGATTGGTCACCTGCAGGCCGATGAACCGCAGGCGATACCGGCGTCCCACGCGGAGCACGGTCGTGTCGGGGTTCTGCTTCCCGTTCATTTCGAATGTGATAGGGGCCAACGAGCCGGCTCGCGCCGACTTGAGGAAATAGATATGGTCTTCGACCGTATCAGCCGGGGCGGGGTCGCGCACGACGAGCGCACCAAGCAGACCCGCGCGGTGCTGCCGCGGCTCGTCCACGTGCGAGTGATAGATGAACGTCCCGGCGCGCGGGGGAGTGAAGCGCACCTCGAACGAATCGCGGGGTGCCACGATGGGAGTCACGCGCTGGCCCCATCCGCCGAAGCCGGCCACACCGTCGAAGTAACTCTCCAGCTCGATCCCGTGTCCTGCAGCACCTGACTGAACGCGTCGGTGGGAACGAAGTGGGGAGCGCACCGTCACATACTCGGCGGCCTCATCGCCCTCAGCGACCTGGCACAGGTAGACTCGCTCGGGGTCGGGCGGATCGCTGCCCCGTGTCACCGCCGCGGCGGGGCCTTCCGGGCGGCGGTCACGATCAACTCCAGCGGGATGTACCAGCCGGATTCCACCGACTTCACCTCAAGCCGCCACGTTCCGGGCACCATCGGGCGGAACTCGAAATCGGCCGTCTCGCCCGGGCCCATTTCGACATGGGCTGCGCGGCGGGTCGCCTGGACCAGGGGAAGATCCGCCCCGTCCTTGGCCACCGCGCGCCAGCGAGCCACCGCCGAGTCGTTGCGCAGCGTGAACGCGATGCGCCAGTCGGGATGGACGCTGACGATCCGGAGCCGATGCACTTCACCCGCGGTGAGGGTGAGCGGGCGCGGAGCACGGCGCCCGTTCACCAGGGCGAAGGGACTCTCGATCTTCGCTTCGATCGCCGGGCCGCCGCCACCCGCCACAATGAGGTGGTCGTGCGCCGGGTCGCGAGGCTGGTCGGTGACGATGATTGCGCCGTACATCCCCGACTGGATCTGGTGCCGCTCGTTGAGGTGGGAGTGGTAGGGAAAGGTCCCCGAGCGCGGCGGGGTAAAGGCCGCCACGAAGGAGTCGCCCGGCGCCACCGGCGGGAAGATGTGATCTCCCATGCCACTCCAGTTGGCCACGCCGTCGGGAAAGCTCTCGATCTCGAGGCCGTGCCAGTGGACGCCGGTCGGCTCGTCGAGATTGTTCACGACGGTAATCCGTACCGGCTGTCCCCGGGTGAGCTCCAGCACCGGTGCGGGAAGCCGCACCGAGTCCCGGGCCGGCGCGCTGTCACCCGATTGCACGACGAATCCGTAGGCGGTGGCGCCGGCGATGAGCTGCGCCGGCTTTTTCTGCGCGAGGAGCCGGATATTCCGGGCATGCTCCGCCTTGTATTCGACGTAACCCGCTGCGGGCTTTACCTGGAGGCCGATCACCAACCCCCGCATGTGATGCTCGCCGCCCTTCCCCGGGTCGTGTGGGGAATGGGCCAGTCGGGCCGCCTCTGCCGAATCCCTGGGCGACCCCGCGAGCGTGACGGACTCGTCCATGTGGAACGAAAAGTGGCAATGGAAGAGCCAGTTCCCCGGGGTGGTCGGAAGAAAGCTCAGGGTGAGGGTGCCGCCCGGCGCCAGGAGATCGGTGTTGAGGAGCGGCTGCATGGCGCGGGTGATCGGCCCGTCCTTGTCCCAGCTGCCCCGCGCTTCCACCCGGTAGTAGAATCCGTGCAGATGCATCGGGTGGTGCAGGGCGATGGTATTGATCACCCGGAATCGGGTGGAATCGCCCTGCTGCAGCGAGAGCCGTTCAGTGTGCGGCCAGGCCTTGCCGTTGATCAGGGACACGACCTCGAAGGGCCGATTCTCGTCGTAGGGGTGAAACCACTCGCTGATGACAAAGATATGGTCCTTGATCGATCCGTCCGACGGATCGACGACGATTGCCCCGTTGAGCTGGCTGTCGTACCACAGGCGGTCCGACCAGTTGCTGTTCCCCAGCGCGCCCCAGTAGAAGTAGGTGCCCGGGATGGTGAGTCGGTAGCGGAGCTCGCGCGAGGCGCCGGCCGCCAGGCCGATGCTGTCGTTCGCCGCCGAGACGCCGGGGCGAAAACCCCCGACGGTGACCGCGGAATCCGTTTTGTTGGTGATGGTGAGCCGTACCTCGGTGCCCTGGGGCACCCGGACCAACGGACCGGGCACCTGGGGCGCGTGTCCCCGCTCGGCGAACGCCAGGATCGGGACTTCGGGGTCGGTGTCGCCCTCGGGATGCATGGCACTGGTCACGATGTCGATCGCCAGGGTCAGGACGCCGGCACTCCGCATACCGGCGGGACGGTGATTGGTGTTCGCAATGGCCCGCACCGCCCCGGGAGAGACTTTCGGAAGCGGGACCCTGGGAAGCGGGGTGATCAGAGGCGCCTGAATCGCAAGGATCACGCCGGTGAGCAGACCGGAAGCGAGCATGACTGGGTTCTCCGAAAAGGATTCCTGACAGGGCGTCTCCCAACAAACCTACCAGCGCCGCGCTATCTTCGTCACCGTTCTCCCCCAACCGGAGATTGTCCATGGGCTGGGCCCTGCTCGTCTCGATCGTTGCCGTCGGCGTCTACCTTGTCGTGACCTATAACGGGCTCACCCGGCTTCGCATGCTGGCGCGCAACGCCTGGGCGGACATCGACGTGCAGCTCAAGCGCCGCCATGATCTGATCCCCAACCTGGTGGCGGCGGTGCAGGGACACTCCGGCTACGAAAAAGGCACCCTCGAGGCGGTGGTGGAGGCCCGGAACCGTGCGCTCACCGCGTCGGGCCCCGCCGCCGCCGGTACGGCGGAACGGGCGCTTGCCGGGAAGGTGCAGCAGCTCCTCGCCCTCGCCGAGGCCTATCCGGAGCTCCGGGCCGGCGAGAGTTTTCTCGCGCTGCAGCGCTCGCTCACCGAAATCGAAGACCACATTCAGAACTCCCGGCGCTACTACAATGCGGTGGTGCGGGACCTGAACACCCGCATCGCCCAGTTCCCCTCGAACCTGGTAGCCGGCCCGTTCGGCTTCGGCCCGGAGGAATTCTTCGGCCTGACCGACGGCGCCGAGAGCGCCGTGCCGCGGGTCGACGTGTGAGGGGCGCGATGGTTCGTGTGCTCGCGCTGCTGTTCCTGACGGCTGCGCCGGCAGTAGCGCAGCGCACCCTCGAGATCCAGCGCTTCGACGCCGACATCTCGGTCAACCCGGACGGCAGCATCGACGTGGCGGAGTCGTTCCGGGTCCGCTTCAACGGGTCGTGGAACGGGATCTACCGGGTCATCCCGGTGAAGTATCAGACCTCCCTGGGCGTCAACTGGACCATTCAGCTCTCGCTGACCTCCGCGACCGACGAGCAGGGCACGGCGCTCCGGACCGAGACCAACCGCGACGGGGCCCTGCTCAAGTACAAGCTCTGGGTGCCCGGTGCGCAGGACACCACCCGCACCATCACGCTCAAATACCGCGCGCGTAACGCGCTCCGGTTCTTCGAGGATCACGACGAGCTGTATTGGAACGTCACCGGTGACGAGTGGGATGTGGCGCTGGGAGATGTGTCGGCGAAGATCACCCTTCCCGGCGGTGCCACCGGGATGCGCGCCAGCGCCTTCAACGGTACCTACGGCTCCACCGGGCGGGACGCGCAGGTTGCCCTCGAGGGCAACACCGTGCGCATTACCATGCCGCGCAGGCTCGAGTTCAAGGAGGGACTCACTGCGGTGGTGGGCTGGAACAAGGGCCTGGTACCCGAGCCGACCGCGGTCCAGCGTACTGCGGGCTTCATCGCGGCCAACTGGCCGCTCGCACTGCCGATTCCGGTACTGATCCTCATGCTGATGTACTGGTCCCGGCGGGGCCGGGATCCCCAGCGGCTGCCAATATCGGTGCAGTACGAGCCGCCCCAGGGAATGACGCCGGCCGAAGTCGGCACACTCACCGACGAGTCGGCCGACATGCGGGACATCACCGCAAGCATGGTGGACCTGGCGGTGCGCGGCTTCCTGAAGATCGAGGAGGTAGAGGACTCGAAACTGTTCGGCCTGATCAAGGAGAAGGACTACGTCTTTCACCGAACCAGGGCGAAGGCGGGGTGGAGCGGACTCACCAACCACGAACAGCTCGTGCTCCAGGGGATCTTCGAGGATTCCGCGGAGACGGTGAGGCTCTCGGATCTGAAGAACGAGTTCTACAAGAGCCTTCCGGGCATCAAGAACGGCATCATGGACCGCCTGGTGGAGCACCGGCTCTACGCCAAACGGCCCGACTCGGTGCGCACTCGGTGGCGAGTCGCCGGCATCGTGATGGGGGCACTTACTGCGTTCGGTGGCGCCGCGGTCGGCGCCAACCTTGGCATGACGCCGGGTCCCTTCTTCCTCGCCGGCGTCGCGATCGCCATCATCATTCTGATCGTCGGCCACAATATGCCGGCGCGCACCGCGGGGGGAGCGCGGGCCCTGGAGAAGATTCTGGGCTTCAGCGAGTTCCTCGAGCGGGTGGAGAAGGAGCGCTTCGAACGGGTGGTCCGGACGCCCGAGCTGTTCGAGAAGTATCTGCCCTATGCGATGGCGCTCGGCGTGGACAAGCAATGGGCCAAAGCATTCAAGGGGATCTATCTCGAGCCGCCCGGCTGGTACATCGGATCCAACCTGCACGCGTTCAACGTGGCGAGTTTCTCGAACAGCCTTTCGTCGTTGTCGAGCAGCGCCAGCAGCGCGATGAGCTCCGCGCCCCGCAGTTCGGGGGGGTCGGGGTTCAGCGGCGGGTCGTCGGGCGGCGGCGGCGGGGGAGGGGGAGGGGGAGGGTTCTAGCGCCTCAGCTCGGCAGGTCGTCCAGGTCGACCCAGGCGTCGTCCTGCCAGACCTCGATTCTCGTGATCGGGTGGATCTCCCACAGCGTCTTCCTGAACGTGCCCAGGTGGTTGCGGTGGGACGGATCGAACAGCAGCCATCCGGAGATCCTCACCGGCTGGTCACTGTCGACCCAAGGCGAAAGCCGACCCACGGTCCACTTGGGGTGGTTGATCCGGATGCGGGGCGTGGGCTCGATGACCAACGATTCTTTCTCCCCCTGTCCCGCCTCTTCCGTAAGCGCCATGTGCCAGTCCACTTCGCTCGCGCGGGTCATGTGGCAGTTGGTCGTCTCGCCGCTGCCTCCGGTCTGCGGCTTGATGGCTACCAGATAGCCAACCACCTGCACCGCTACACCCTCGAACTGCAACACCACCGCCAGGGAATCCACCGGCCAGCTCAGCCTGCTCTTGCTGCTGGTTGCCGGATAGGTGAGGTCTCCGATGGCGTCGAAGGCGACCGCGTGATAGCTGGTGGGGATGTCGGTGCGGTTCTTGAGCCGATTGGTACCGGTGTCGCCGCCGTCGCCATTCGCCGGGCAGGTGGAATCCTGCACCGGACTGCGAAAGGTTCCGACCACCGGCGGCGGCTTGGGCCAGGCGGGATCGATGGTCGTGGCGGCGGTGAACCCCGCGGCGGGATCCACCACCATGCGGACGTTGGGCGCATAGACCCAGCCGGTATCGCTGGATTCAGCGAGAACCACGTGGAAGTAGTTGTTGGTCCGGGCCGTATCGAGCAGCGCCAGCTCCTCGGGAGGCAGCAGCAGGCGGATCGGTGTCTGATTGGTGGACGGATCGCGCCGGAAGTTGGTGTTGCGTTTCACGACCACCGATTGCGCCCACGCCTCCGGGCCGGCCAACGAGTGGGCCAAGAGAATGACGACCGCCGCGACCAGCGCGCGAAATCCTCCCAAACGGGCGCTCACGGCGCACCCAGGAATGCATCGAGCGCGCCCATGCATGCCTTGCCGGTGCGGCCATCCCAGTCGGCGCTGAGATCCCAGGTCGTGGCCGAGACTGCGACAATGCGATTGGTGTGATGCAGGGCGGAGCCCAAGGTCGCCAGCTCGAGGAGGGACGGTCCTCCCGGCACCGAATAACGCATGGCCGGGGCATCCGCCGGCTGCAGAATGTCGAAGTCGAGGTGGACGTAGACCGGCCGGTGGGGAGGGATCGCATTGATCACCTCCGTCACAGAATGGAGATGGTGGACCCCGGATTTTTTGAGCAGGGCGCGCTCCATCGGGTCCAGGTCTCGCGCATCGGCCAGGATGATGTCATCGTCGAGCAGCAGATGGGCTCCGACCGATTGCATCAGGGTCTGATCGCCGCGGCCCGACATCATGGCCAGCGGCATGCCGCCGAGGAAGCCGGTGATCGTGGTTGCCGCGGTGTTGAAGTCTCCGTGCGCGTCGAGCCACACCACGACGGGGTGCAGCCCGTTGCGCTGAAGGCCGGCCAGGACCGGGATGGCCGCGCAGCAATCGCCGGCCAGACTCACGGGCCGGGCTCCCTGCTGGAATGCGTCACTCACCAGTCCCGAGAGCCGCCGGTGGATGCTGGTGATCCGTGAAAACTGGGTATCACCGCTCACGAGGGTGTCGGTGACCTGCCAGCCCGGGCGCGCCAGCGCGTCGAGACCCGGCTCGGCCTGGTCCAGCGTATACGGGGTGAGCAGGAATTGGTGGGGCATTGGGGTCAGTCGCCGGCTCCGCGCAGCCATTCCTTGGTCACTTGAACATAGTGGAGGCACTCCACCGGGGCTTCTGCTTCAGGACCTTCGCATGTACCGGACAATTCTGCGTGTGCGCCCCCGGTAAATAGCCGGTGCTCAGCAGAAATTCTCCGACGATTTCTCCGCCGGTGAATCGGAAGGTCCGCTTGAACAGCGTGACCCACTCGTCTCTGCTTCGCGGATGGTGGGCGTCCAGCCACCCCGCGAACGATCCATGGGTTCCTCGCAGTGCCAGTACCGCCTTCGCATTGGCGATTGCCGCTTCCACCTTGAGCCGGTTCCGGATGATGCCCGCATCTCCGAGCAGCCGCTTCACGTCCCTGGCTCCGTAACGCGCGACCCGTTCCGGATCGAAGCGGTCGTACGCCTCGCGGAAGGCCGTCCGCTTCTTCAGTATTGTGAGCCACGACAGCCCGGCCTGGTTGATTTCCAGCACCAGTCGCTCGAAGAGCTCCGCGTCTCCGGTGAGGGGAAAGCCGTATTCCGTGTCGTGATACGGCCCATGCCACTCGTGTCCGGGAGCAACCTCGCAATAGGTGATCATGCCGTCCCTATGCCATTTGGGCAAAGCCCACGGTGTTTCCCCCGGGTTCCATGACGTAGATCTCCTCGCTGCCGTAGAACGTCTTGTGCCGCGCCTTCACCACCGGCGCGCCCGCGACGGCCTGTTCCACCGCGTCCAGGTCTTCCACCGTGATGAACAGCACGATCGAATGGCCATCGAGCTTGGCGCCCATGGCCGGATGGTCATCGAGGACACTCGCGCGGGTCTGATACATGATCTCCACGCCTTCCCGCTCCACGCTGGCGAACATCACCGTGCCGTCGGGACCGGGCACTTCGTGGACTTTCTTGAATCCGAGCCCGCCGGTCCAGAAACCCAGGCAGGGCTCAACGTGCGTCACGACCAGCACGGGCGTGAGTTGCTTGAACATGGGTGGCGTCCGTTCAGGAATACTTCATGGCAGGAAGACCTGCGGCGCTGCGCAGGAGCGAGAGCTGACCCAGGTGATAGCTGTCGTGTTGCACCAGGAATCCGAGCACGCCGAGTGCGGTGCGCGTTTCCATCGGCAGCTTGGAATCCGACGTCTTGTCCAGCTCGACGGCGGTCAGCGTGTCCAGCCGCCGGTCGAGCTCGCCGCTCACGTCCGTCCAGGCGGCCTGGATCTCGTCCAGCGTGGGCCACGCCGTGATTTCCTCGATGCCCCGCCAGCCGACCCGCTCACCCAGCGGGCTGGCGCGCTCGGTGCCCATCAACCCAAGCAGATAGAATCGTGACTCGACCAGGTGGGCCGCCACGTACGCCGCGCTGTTGGCGGTGGGGGTGGGGCGCGTCTGGCACTTGCCCTCCTCGAAGCCATCCAGACAGTTGCGGAACAGCCTGGTATTGAGCCGAAGTGTCTCGGCCAGTGGCGCTATGCGGGAATCCATGAACTGCCCTCCCTCTTAATGGTTGACTGTAGCGTGCGGCTGGTAAACCCTTCAGTATGAAAGCGGTCGTGAACGCCGGTGCGGGCGGCACCGAGGTGCTGGCCCTCATGGAAATGCCGGAGCCTACCCCAATGGCGCACCAGGTCCGTGTGCGGGTCCACGCGGCGGGACTCAACCGCGCGGACATATTGCAGCGCCGTGGAGCATATCCGGCGCCTCCCGGGTGGCCGGCGGACATTCCCGGGCTCGAGTACGCCGGAGAGGTGGAGTCGGTCGGATCGAGCGCCTTCCGCTGGCGTATCGGAGACCGGGTCATGGGCCTGGTGGGCGGTGGGGCCCACGCCGAGTACGTCGCGGTGCATGAGAATGAAACCCTGCCGATTCCGGACAACCTTTCCTTTGCCGAAGCCGCGGCCATCCCCGAGGCATTTCTCACCGCCCACGACGCCCTGACCGTGCGGGGCCAGATTCGGCAAGGTGAGTGCGTGCTGATCCACGCCGTCGCGAGCGGGGTCGGCACGGCCGCGATCCAGCTCGCCAAGGTGCTCGGCGCCATCGTGCTCGGTACCTCGCGCACGCCGGCCAAGCTCGAGCCGCTGGCGTCCCTGGGCCTCGATACGGGAATCGACACCTCCGCCAAGCCGTTCCGGGAGCAGATTACCCGTCCGGTGAACGTCATTCTCGACGTGCTGGGCGGCCCCGCGTTCCAGGACAACCTCTCGCTGCTTGCCCCGCAAGGCCGTTTGGTGCTGCTCGGCTTTCTGCAGGGCTCCAAAGTTTCGGAAGCCAATCTGGAGCTGATTCTGCGCAAACGGCTTTCGGTCATTGGCACTGCCATGCGCAGCCGCGGACTCGACGAACGGGTCGAACTGATCGAAGAATTCAGCCGCCGCTTCCTGTCCCTGTTCGGTCAGCACATCCGCAATGATTCTCCCATGCTGAGCCTGGGTCGGCCCGAGAGCACCGGCGCCGCCCTTCGGCCGATCATTCACGCGGTGTTCCCGATGGCCGACATCGTTGCCGCGCACGAGACTATGGAGCGAAACGACTCGGTGGGCAAGATCGTTCTGGTCTGGTAGGAACTCCGCTCGCCCCAGCGCCGGTGGATTTGATCCCGGGCGCTCTGCAGCGCTTCGGCTGGTCCCTCGGCAACCTCCCACAGATCGAGCTGGGCATTGGCCTCGATCAGCCGGTCCGCGGTGACCGCCACCGTTCTGACCGCGATTCGCCGCCCCATGGCGATGTCGAGCCCTCGCCGGGCCGCATTCCAGAGATCGCGATCGAGGGAGTGCGCGGCGAGCGGGATGCTCCTGGCGGAGCTCCGATAGTCGGCGTACTCCACCTGGATGGTGAGCCGCCGCGTGGCGAGGGCGCGCTGCCGGAGCCTGCGTCCCAGCGCCTCCGTGATCCGGCGGAGCAGCGGGTGCAGCACGCCGAGATCGTTGGTATCGGTGGCGAGGGTATGCGCCAGCCGGTATTCCGCCTTGACCGCGGGGGAGAGCACCGGCCGTGCGTCGATCCCGCGGCTTCGGGCGTGAAGCAGGCGCCCCCGCCCACCGAAGACCGCGCAGAGCTCGGTCTCGGCGATGCCCGCCACCTGCCCGATTCGCTCGAGTTGATACTCGTCGAGACGGAAGAGGATATCGTCGGGCACGCCGGGCAGGACGGACATCTGGTGGGGAGCAAGGAAGGGAGCTTCGGTTCCGCGGGGAACCAGCATAGGCCAGACGGACAGTGAGGACAGAAACCTCCCGTCCCCACCGTCCCCACTGTCCGTCCGTCCGACTCTCGTGGCCGCTTCCGAAACCAGCTTGTTGCACGCCACACCCACCGTGAGCGGAAGCCGGAGCCGCCCGGCCGCTTCCCGCCGAATCCGCTCCGCCACGTCTAC